>JAYVHZ010000387.1:0-6006 GCA_043770645.1 Undibacterium sp.
TTGTCTAGGAAAATATTCAATGGACTTTCTGCCGACGCTTCAAGCGACAATGTTAAAACGCCATCCGCATCAAAACTGTTATCCAAACGACCTTCATTAACTAAACGAATGACAAAAATTTGATCTCTATATTCCTCGTTGGTATCCAATGACTTTAGACCACTGCCTGAGATAATTATTTTTTGATCATCAGTGACAACCAGATTCTTCACTTCATTGACGAAGAATCCCAACTCATCGTTAAGCAGGCTTAGTTTGCCAGTACCATTAAAATTCGTATCGAGACTTCCATCTGGATTTAATCTGGCAATACTAATTTCATTCAGGTTTTGCTCTGAACGTCCCGACCAGAGCAACAAAACTTTACCATCTTGTTGCACTGCCATACTCAAGGGGGTAATACCGTTTCGCTCGATTTGCAGATTAACAGATCCATTGGTGCCAAATCGTTGATCCAAAGTGCCATCAGTATTCAGGCGTGTCATCACGATTGCGTTGCCGGACACGTTTTGACCTAACAATAATATTTTCCCATCGGTTTGAATTAAGAAGGCTTTTTCTTGTTCGTCTTTTACAATTAATGGCGATACATTTGATTGATTAAATTCGCTATCGATGCTTCCATCAGGGTTATAGCGTTCTAGTACCAACGTCGATAGCAGGCTTCCTTCCTTCAATAAACTCTTTGTGGCAATCAAATATTTGCCGTCAGATTGCAAAATGACATCGGTATTGATCACCCTATCCGTCATGTCTTTGCTCAAAGTTCCAGACACATTAAAGCTTTTATCTAACTTACCATGGCTGTCGAATCGGCTCACAAAGAATTGAGATTTTTTAGTATAACTATCGTAAATATCACCGGTCACCAGAACCTTTCCATCTGGAAGTAGTAATGTTGCTGAGATATTTTGATTGCCAAATTTAAAATCTAAATCGATGTGTTTACGCAATTCCGTCTTATTGTCATTTTGAAATGTATCTATGTGTAGGGACAAATAAGGATGACTTCCGATTTCATATCGAAATTCTCTTTTACTAATATAAATACTTCCGTCGCTTAGCTGATGGGAGTCAATCACATACTTCGGATCATGTCCAAATGAATCAATGAGATACCCCGTACTTGTATGTAAAATTGGCTGGTCTTCTACTGAACTAATATTGAAACCGCCAGATTTTGGAGCTGAATACTCGATCCCATCACTGACCGCAAAGATGAAATGATAAGAATCGTCGCCAAAGGCATTTTTCATTGGCATGTAGGTCAACGCACCATCCGCGATGTCAGCTGCAGAAATTTCTTGGTTGGTCTTTATCTCAACGCCTCGTAAGTAAAAGTTACCTCTCGCAGACATGAGTGTAAATTTTACAAATTTTAAAGTTTGTCCAACGTCTGAATCAGAAAATGGAAAGTCGGAAAGTTGAAAAACATACAAAGTATCTTCAATTACACTAAGTTTAATTTCTGAGGTCGCTGGGATCTGGTTCGATGCAATTGAAGTCATATGGAAAAATTTTGATCGTTAAAAAAAAGTTAATTGCTAAGCGACTACGCTTCAGTTGTTGTATTGATTTTTAATATTTAATTATAAATTATTTCACATCGGGACTGTTGTGATTTATGCAGCCTATTTAAGGATGTGACTGGTCAGAATTGCTATCAGGGACGCCCCCAACTTTCAAGCGCAAGAAATTCATGCATCGTCTTTGCATATGAAGCAAGTTTTGCGAAGGAAGTTAAACAGAGTAGTGTTAGTTGCACACATCAAATCTAAAAATGGCAATTCCGATTTTAGGCAAGCATTTTTGATGCTCTCTTTCGACATACACTGCGCGTATCTCCCTCGAAAATTCAAAACGAATTTTCCATTTTGCGGCATTAAAACTGGGGGGCAGAACAGATTAAAGTGAGTTTGCGCTGTTACAACTGATGCGATTTGGGTGAAGTGAGAAAAAGCGAGATTGCCGCGAACGTGTTTGGTTTGCTAACTACGTAAGGCGTAATCGAAGCATCGCATAGACGGCTTAAATCTCAAGATTGTTGCAAAAAATCGTACTCACTGTTCGCACGTTTAAGCTTTTAACCGACGCTTACGAGCATAATATTTTTCTATGTATTCTGGTCGTACCATGGCTTGGAAATAATTCGGAATCCATGGGCGTGCCGAGAGCATAAAGCTCATTCTGTGTTTTTCTTCAAAAGGCAGGTTGGCATCAAGCCTGTGTTGATCTGAGATGTCACGTGCCAATTGCATCAACCTTGTCAGAAAAATCGCGCTCGATTGGGTCGATAGCATGACGCTGACAAACTGCATCAAGTCGTGTTTTCCATCAAAATTTGAGTCGAGATAATCAGCAAAAGATTCGCGTCGGTGAAACTTTTGAATCGGACCGTTTGGGATCCAGCGGAAGGTTCTGGACAGCAGCAGCTTGATACGATTATTTGGGAGCAATTCGATGATGCGTAAATGATCAAGTCTTACTAGGTAAGTCACAACCTCACTTTCGCTGATTGCATAAATGTCGACGATTTGTTGCAGGCTTAGGTAATTCATGACTGACACCGCTACGATGAATTTTTTCGGGTCGCTAATGAGTTCTTCCTCCTGCGCATAGCTCAGTTCATCAATTAAGGACTCTTCATAGCTACGTGAAGTCAAATCATGCAAACTAATTTGAGCCGCGTCGAGTATCTGATCCAGCCTGTGCAGGGTCAGATTTTTGGAGGCAAACATGCGTTTGATACTCGATTCTGAGACTGAAATCTTTTGTGCTAAATCGAGATAGGTAATCCGACGTGACTTGAGTTCCCGTTTGAGAACGTCGATTAGCGTAGAAGCTTTTGTCATAAATTCAATCTCACCTCAAAAAGTATCGAAAAATGATACAGCAAGTGATGAATTTTGCCACTTTCTTAATGTGGCTTGTTAATAAATGCTACTGCCGCTGATAATGCAGCGCATTTTTTTAAAAAAATGATAGTCAATCGTGGTTTTGAATTCGCGTAGTCAAAGTCGATTGATGAGACAAAAAATAGACAAGAATTATTGTGGTGAGAGGACGACAAATATGGCATTAGAAACTGTAACTTTAGGTGGTGGTCGTTTTTGGGATTTGGAGGCAGTTTTCCAACAAATCCGTGGAGTGAAATCTACGCAATGCGGCTATGCTGGTGGGCTCAACGAATGTCCAACGTATGAAACCGTGTGTGGTGGTGAGACCGGTCATGCAGAAGTGCTGAGATTGACTTTTGATAACGACATTCTGTCGTATCGCCATGTCCTTGAGGTATTTTTCAAAATTCATAATCCCTTGAATGCGGCGATCATTGATGGGCGCTTGGCTTCACCACATCGTTCCGTGATTTTCTTTCATAGTTTGGAACAGAAAAATCAAGCGCTGGATACATTGAAAACGATGGGACTTTTTTCTAATGCAAAAGTGCTGACAGAAGTTAAGCCTTGCCCGAGCTTTTATCCTGCGGAAGTAGAACACCAAAATTTTTATAAAAATCATGCCAATGACTCTTACAGCAAAGAGTTCATTGTTCCTAAAATCTTGATGTCACGCGAGGTATTTAAGAAGCGTTTAGCGGCTTGATTTGTTTTGCCCAATAAAAAAGGTTTAGTGACAGTGCGCACTAAACCTTTTTTTATGCAAAGTTTCGCTTTATGGCTGCAGACGCGAGATTACCCAAGTGTCGTCCGCTTGGCGGGTATACACGATGCGATCATGTAAGCGCGAGCTGCGACCCTGCCAAAATTCCACCATTTCAGGAACTAGACGATAGCCACCCCAGTGTTCTGGGCGCGGCGGATGGTCGCCAAATTGGGCGACGACTTCAGCAAGTTTATCTTCGAGTTGCTGACGGTTGTCGATGACTTGGCTTTGACTAGATGCATAAGCACTTTGACGGCTACCGAGGGGGCGACTGTGGAAGTATTTGTCGTTATCCTCTTCTGAGACTTTGTGAATCCGACCTTCAATACGAATTTGGCGTTCTAGTGCCGACCAGAAAAATAACAAAGCCGCGTGTCGGTTTTGCGATAACTCTTGTCCTTTTCGACTATCGTAATTGGTGAACCAAGAGAACCCGCGCTCATCAAATTCTTTGATTAACACAATGCGTGAGGAGGGTTTACCTTGGTGGTCGACAGTCGACAGACTCATGGCGTTTGGTTCTGCGACTTCCGCCTTTAAGGCTTGTTCAAACCAGTGGGCGAACTGTTGAATGGGGTCATGTGCTACGTCGCTTTCAGACAGGCTGGCAAGCTGGTAGTCTTTTCTCAGGTTGGCGATCGACATACATCTTCCTTGATTTTGAGGTTGAAACTAGTTTGAATAAATAATCGTTGATATGAGGCGTCAGGGTTTAAGTCTGATCAGGCGACCGTGATCCCACGTCGCGCCTGCATAGCTTGTCCCAGTTTCTGCATTTGCTGGGTATCGAAAAGACGCATCGCCATGGGCGCGATTTGGGTTTCTTCAATCTGCATGTGTTCCTGATACAGCGCTTGAAAAGCCGCGACATCACTGTCGTTGAGTTTTGCCGAACTACCATTGGCGATCAGGCTCAATTGGCTTTCGATGCCTTGCCATAGGGTTGCCATCTCTTGGTGCTGTTGTAGTATTGTCGACAGCCTTACCGCAAGTAATTCAGCGTCTGCGCCTTGTGCGGTGCGCTGTAGCTCTGGCAATAAGTCGATTTCTTCGTCCTCATGGTGCAAAGGTGCGGCGTTTTGAAAGTATTTCAACACGGCTTGCGCCGCTTGTTGAGCCTCAGTATCGGCACCATGCGATTGTAAATGCGGTAATAATTTTTCTAAGGTCGTGAGTTGTTTACGAATGCGATCATGGCAATGCTTAAGAACTGCCAAGGGCTGATCGAAGCTGGGTGCGCTGGTAAATAGACTATCCATATTGAGGATGACTTAAGCTTATTGAGGAATGAAAAATTATCCTCCATTCTCTTGATTCATGCTGAACTCTTCTTGGTCTCATTTGTGGGAAATCAAGCAATTAGGCGTATTTAAGCTGATGCTTGTAAAATAGCGCCCAGCCGGCACCAGCGGCTTTTGTCTCTTACCTATAGAAATTATTCCGCATGCAACAAGCAATCTCCCCAATTGACGATATTGATTTTGAGCGCCGTTTCGGTGGCATCGCACGCCTTTACGGTGCGCAAGGATTACAACGCTTTCAAGCCGCGCATATTTGCGTGATTGGCGTTGGCGGGGTTGGTTCTTGGGTGGTAGAAGCATTGGCTCGTAGTGCCATTGGCAGTATTACGATGATTGATCTGGACAATGTCGCGGAATCAAATATTAACCGTCAAATTCAAGCGACCAGTCTGACCTTAGGTAAAGCGAAAGTGACTGCCTTGGCGGAACGGATCGCGAGCATTAATCCGTTTTGTCAAGTGCGAGAAATTGAAGAGTTTGTTGAACCTGACAACCTTCAAGAATTAATCGGCTCCCAAGGATTTGATTACGTCATCGATGCAATCGATAGTGTGAAGGCTAAAACAGCCTTAATTGCGTTTTGCCGCGAGCAACATATTCCCCTAATTACGATTGGTGCCGCTGGCGGCCAAACCGATCCTGGCAAGATAGAAATTCGTGATTTGTCGCGCACCGAGCAAGAGCCTTTATTAGCCTTGGTACGCAAGCGCCTACGTCAAAATTTTGGTTTTCCGCGCGGTGCTAAAAGCAAATTTGGAATTGACGCGGTGTTCTCTATGGAAGCTCTGCGAATGCCAGAAACTCCAGAGGCTTGCGAGGTCGATAACAGTGGCGCAACGAATGGTATTTCGGGATTGAACTGTGCTGGTTTTGGTTCATCCATCGTGGTGACCGCATCGTTTGGACTGGCTGCTGCTGCACATGTATTGCGTAAATTGGCCTTCGAATCGCCATCGCCAGATGGCAATAGTGAACCCGGATAACAGTGCAATTTGACAGTGTTAGAGCTTGGGAAGAGTCGAGTCTAGACCCCGAGATTTTA
>JAYVHZ010000388.1:0-3423 GCA_043770645.1 Undibacterium sp.
AAGAAAAAAAGTCGCTTGGTGTAACTATTTGCAATGATCAGTCGCAACCTGATAAGCAACCACGAACAAAGACAAAATACTGCCACCTTGACGCAAGCAGTCAGGTTTGGCAGCGCGATTGGCTGCTTGTTGGAACTTGTCGTGTTTTGTCAGTTTGGGGTCTTCTAGTGTAGTACCGCTTTTTTCCGCCATCTTTTGAATATCGGTTTTACTTGCTTCGTAGGCTTGGCGCACGGATGCACTGTCGTACTTGAATCTAGATATTCCGACTTGGGCGCTTGAAGAAGGCGAGGCGGGCGTCGTACTAGATACTTCGGGGAAGACTCTTATTAACTCGCTTTCGGTTTTTGTTTCTGGCGAAGTTTTTATCGCAGGCGCTTCAATTGTCGTCTGATCTTTGTCGTTTATGATTTTTTTCTGCTCAAGGACTTTGATCGCTGTTGGACGTGCGGGTGCTGGCGTTTTTGGTGTTGGCGGGATTAATGGTTTTATTGGGGATACTGGCTTTTGCAAGAAACTCAGTAACATCACATTTGTAGGTAATGTAGTCGCCGGAAGTACTTTCGCTATGAAATCGCGGTTCAATTGCGTCAAGAAGAAGAGCGAAATAGCGATCGAAAATAAGGCAGAAAATAAGCGCTGTCCACCTGAACGTGGCAAAAACATCTGATTCTGCGGGGATAGTTTAGGGAACATTGTCCTCAAATTCTAAGCTAGATAAAAGTCGCTAGCATAATGCCATACGGCGACATTGCCTAATTGGTTTGTCCCTTTGTTATTTGGGCTTAATTGGCAATACTTTGCGGATCGCCAGATGGATTGTTAAGATTATTGCTGGAAAACGCAGTATTGATTTTTGCCGGCTCTTTTCGCTTGATACATGGCTTCATCAGCTTGATTGAGGATCGTAGCCATCTCAAACTCAATCGTGTTGACTAAATTGATGCCGATGCTGGCACCAATTTGGATATGGATAGCGTCGCCAAATCGAATGATTTGCGAAGTCTCTTCAATGATTGTATCCGCAATATTTTGGATTTTGTTGAGCTCGTCAACCTCCTTTAGAAACACTATAAATTCATCTCCTCCGATACGAGCGATGAAGTCGGATTTGCGTACGATTTTGCTTAATATTTGGGTGAAGTGGCACAAAACTTTATCGCCGACATCGTGCCCATATTGATCATTGACTTGTTTGAAACCATCAAGATCTATCATTAAAATATAAAAACTACTGATGAAAGCGGCATGCATTTCAAACTGCATCCTAGCCATTGCCTTTTCGAATCCCAGTCGATTGGCGACACCGGTCAGATGATCCGTCATTGCAAGTTGATTAGCGGATTCTTCTAGGATTTTTCTTTCGGTAATGTCGTTCACCAAGCCTTGCAAAATGTCATTTTCAACAGCGCTGATGACTAAGTTGATCCATTTTTTCTGTATAGGCATACCAACTTCAATTGCAAAATCCTCAGAGGAGACGTGGTCCTCGTGCATGGCGTTTTCAAGCATTCCTTGCAGTCGCAATGCGTAGTCGCTAAGGTTACTTAGCAAACTATTTTTAATCGTATCTGCGCTGACATCTGGAGCAAGCGCGAAGAGCCGTCGATAGGCGGGGTTGGATGAAATAACTTCGCCATTGGGATTCAACAGGAAAATGCCAGTTTCAGAATTATCGAAAATCGCCCGAAATTTTCTTTCGCCGATTTGATGCTGCATACGCAGTTCTCGTTCGTCTTCGAGAATATGAAATAGTTTGGAAAAGAGGGTGTTGACGTCTCTTACCAGTTGTCCGATTTCGTCTTTTTCATTCCCTGCGGGCAGGGGTAAACTGGCGTTGGCATGCGGCGGTAGGTGATGTAGGCGATCGGATATCGTTTTGATGGGGCGAGTAATTAAGTACATGACGATATACACGACTGCTCCCGCCATAATTAAGGCTTGTAGCATTAAAAGTAAGGCGGTGAAGCGGGCTTTATGATCGACTTGTGAACGTATGAAATCAACATCTGGCGTTAATTCAATATGACAAACAGATTCCTTGCTGTTAAACGGGGAATAGATTGGTCTTTGTATCAAAAAATATGTTTTAAGTTCTGGTAATAAAAGCTTGTTATTTTTTGTGGTTTTATCTTTGTGTAGTTCGGTCAATATACGCTGTGCTGAATAGATTTTGATACTAGCGACTTCTTGGTTTTTTAATAGGCCTTGGCTGACTTCTTTGGCCAGATTGGCGTCCGATAAATAGCAGGCAATACTGACCGTATTTTCTACTGTACTTAACAAAGTCCTCATCCTATTACTTGCCAATTCGTGTTCCGTATTGGATTCCCAACGATAAGTAAATACGGCAAACAGGCCACCGACACATAATGCAATCGCCAGCACCATAAAGCTGCTGCGATAAACAATACTGGTTCGGAGTAGATTTAGCATTGGATACGATTCAACATCTTTAGTTGAGTTGGTAAATCTATCATCGCGCTGGATCAAATACGATCTTGACGCGTTTATCAATCTTTTTTCGATCAATATAGGCAATGGCACCTTTGCTATTGCTGACGAGGTCTAATGCTTGCTCAGCAGTTGATACTTGTCTTGGCGGTGATCCTTGGCCAGAAAATAATAGGCGCGCCCAATAAGAACTGATTTCCGAAAGTTCTTTGTTTACCATCACATTATAAAAATTGGCTTTTTCACCGAGTGGGGTTTCGATATCGAGAGGTTGTGCATTGATTCCCGACGCCAGCTTACGATTGCGTCCCATATACACATTAATCACCTCGTCCTTACTCATCTTATCGATGCCGGCTTGCAGATTAGCGATTACCACGAAATCATTCGACGCTTTGAGCGCACTACTATAGCCAGCACTTGCCAGTAGTAACAACAGAATCAAAATAAGCTTGAGGGCGCTCATGGCTTTGTGGTCGTTGTTTATGTTTCGCTTTAGTTGAAAATGAAATTGTAGGTACAACTGATGATCGTGCCTTTGCCATTCCAATCGGGTGCTGCTTGACGCACGATTAAGCGTTCTTTGTTATTGATCATGTCTATTTGAAACTTGATGTCGCTGGTTTGACTCAAGCTATATCGAAATCCAATGGAGCGAGAACGCTGTTCGTTGCGCGTGGCTTTCAAAAAACCTTGTACGCCAGCCTCCACCTGATCGACGTAGGGTGAAACAGCAAGTGGCAAACCTGTAACGACCGCTTTTGTCTCTGCTGGACGCGTTTTGGCATAGGTGAAGTAAGGCGTCCAGTCTTTGTACCGATATGCCATGGTGAAAAAGCCTGCCATGTTTGAATTAAAACTCAAGGCCTGAGAATTAAGCCTGCTCAGCATCAGTTGTGCTTGGATGGGGCCATCGTCAAACACGAGACCTGCAGACAGATAGCGTATTTTTTTGTCCTTAAAAGTAAG
>JAYVHZ010000389.1:0-3368 GCA_043770645.1 Undibacterium sp.
CAAAATTTCCAAAAACTTTGTTTGGAATTGCTTTTTGCTGATTTCTTGATAGCTATTCCCATCTTTTCCAGGCATTCCTCGTGACTTCCACCCTTGCCGCGCAGATAAGCATA
This sequence comes from Undibacterium sp., assembly GCA_043770645.1. Lineage (GTDB taxonomy): Bacteria > Pseudomonadota > Gammaproteobacteria > Burkholderiales > Burkholderiaceae_D > Undibacterium. The sequence goes on from JAYVHZ010000389.1 coordinate 114, forward strand.
ATAGTATTCCTGCGGCATTTTAAATTTCAAATTGTAGGGGTCTTTTAAGTGCACTTTAACTAGTTCTTGAAACTTACCCCAATCCGGTACGTCACCATGATTTTTGTCCATCAGTTTGCGTACAAAAATCATCGCTTGATCAATAATCTTGTTGTCCATGTTTTGCCAGTGTTTCTCTTGATTTAGATTAATTCATTATGCTTTAAACGATTTGATATTTAAAGTGATTCATCGCTTGAGTTTGATAAATCTTTGTTTTTATGGGTGAAATTTCCGAAAAATACTTCAATTTTGTTGCAAAAAAACAAGAGTAAATTCAAGAAAAGGACACTGTGTAAGCTTGAAGGTGCAGGCAATGGTTTTATATTCCCTGAAATGTCGACGTTCGGTGGTCAAGAACCATGCGGAAAATTGACCGACTATCGAGATCTAGGCGTGTGGACTTTCGAGTTAGGCCGCTTACCCTTTAAGTTGCTTGGTTTGTGGAATATAAATTCGCAATATTGTTGCTCGTAGAGGCATCTAATCCTTCGATTTAGCAGGTCCTGATTTGACTTAGTCAAGCTCAGGAGCGGCCAGGGAAAACATTTCATCAAGCAATTGTGAGTCTTGGTCGCCAACAAGCAAGCATTTATCACATCTTTCCATTTGTGATTTGTATGTATTTATGATGACTTCTTTGTTGTCGAGTATTTTCGGCAGATGAACGTTCATGAATTAATTGAGAGGAAGTAAGGATCTTGAGTGAATTTGCGATTCAAATGACGAATGTCAGTAAGTGTTTTGATCAACATCAAGTGTTGAAAAACTTAAATTTAGCAGTACCTTATAAAAGTATTTTTGCTTTTTTAGGAAATAATGGTGAGGGGAAATCGACAGCGATCCGTCTGATCGTCGGCTTATTGAAGCCAGATAAAGGAAGCATTCAAGTCCTTGGACGACATGTGAACGTCGAACGCCAGCTGATTTTACGTGAAATTGGATGCTTGGTGGAGGCACCAAGTGCCTATCCTAATTTAACTGCTTATGAGTTCTTAAAAATTGCGTGTTCAATCAAAGGATTGCCACTCAGCGAAATTAGCCGAGTGCTTGAATTAGTTGGTCTGCAAGTTGAGCAAAGGCGTTTGATTCGCCATTTCTCTTTGGGAATGAAGCAACGTTTAGCACTCGCGCATGCGCTGATAGGGCGACCAAAGCTATTGATACTTGATGAGCCTACCAATGGTCTTGATCCGTCTGGCATCCAGGAAATAAGACAATTAATCAGTCACTTACCACAACAAGCCGAATGTACTGTGTTTGTCTCAAGTCATCAGTTAGATGAAGTGGAAAAAATGGCCAGTCATCTTGCTTTGCTAAAAGATGGTGAATTGCAATTTCAATCTCGTCTAGACGACATTTATGCGAATCAGTCTGGTGTGCTGGCGTTGGAAGTCGATGATGCTGTTAGCGCGGCAAACATGTTGGATCGCCACGCTTTTCAATCGCAAGTGATTAATCCAAACCAATTGATCGTGACGCACATATCAAAAGAATTGGTGCATCAAGTCAATGCTTGTGTGGTGCGAGCTGATTTGCGTTTGCATAGTTCTCGATTTGAAAAACCTTCGCTGGAACAATGGTTTCTTCAACAAACGCAAAGAGGTCCAACGTGATTTTTACATTGATTCGTATTGAACTATTAAAAGTGAAGCGCTCCTTAGCCTTATTGATGATGTTGGCTTGCCCATTGATGGTCGCCTTACTTTGTTTTGGTCTGGAGTTGAAAACCAATAAAACTGGTGTGGTCAAAGGATCGATGTACTGGATGGGAAACACCGCTATTTGGGCTTACTTTATGTTTCCCTTGTATATCGCTTTGGTGACCGGCTTGTTGAATGGTAATGAGCATAAAAATGGTACGTGGCGTCTGATGTTAACTTTGCCAATTAGTGCTCGTCAGTTGTTTTTTTCGAAGTTTGTGTTGGCAGGCTTGTTTATGATTGGTGCCAATGTGATTTTGTTTTTAATGGCTTCAATTGCGATGATGGTATTTAGTGGGATGGGTTTGACCGTTAAAGGAAGTTTAACATCAAACTTTATGGAATTTTTGATATATGCAAGCATTGGCGCTTTACCAATTTTGGTTTTTCAGCATTGGATTAGCTGGCGTGTGCAAAACATCGTTGCGCCGCTCGCCATTGGGGTCGTGGGCACCATGGGTATTATGCAGCTTGGGCAATCAAAAGATTGGGTCTTCTACCCTTGGAGTTACGTGATGAATGCACTCAATGCTTCGTTGCCGGAGCTGCGTATGCAAGCGCTAATGCTTGCTGTTGTGGTTGCAGCATTGATGTTGTTTTTTGCGACTTATTGGGTGGGGCGCAGAGGTGCTGAGTTTCAGTGACGGGTTTTCTGAACGAATATCTTATGCAGTGTTATCGGATAAGAAGACCTTGTTGATGTTCTTATCCGATTTAAAGTCTTTTTCGGCTTAAGCTAAAAATAGAAAAACAGTGGGTTTTTTATGAAAATCGGGACCAGCATTTTTTTGAATTTGTTTTTTCCATTCACTTGCAGCCTTAGTTTGAATGGATTCGGTTTCTAGTGTTAAATCAGTCGCGACGCAAATGAGTGTTTGTGGCGAGCAGGTGCTGGCTAGTGCCTCGAGCATGGCGGTATTGCGATAGGGTGTTTCAATTACAAGCTGTGTTTGTTTTTCTTTGCGTGAACGCTCTTCAAGTTCTTTGATCCGCTTTATGCGTGCTGTGGCATCGGTTGGCAAATAACCATGAAAAGCAAAGCTTTGACCATTTAATCCACTACCCATCAAGGCTAGCAGTAGCGAGGAAGGGCCGACCAGAGGGCGCACTTTAATTCCATGTTGATGCGCCAAACGTACTAAATTTGCGCCTGGGTCAGCGACTGCTGGCACGCCAGCTTCTGAGATTAAGCCGATGTCATGTCCATCTAATAAAGGTTGCAATAAAGTTTGCAAAGTTGCGTCCGGTGTATTGACGTTCAGTTCTGCAATCTGTAATTCTTGCATTGGTTTTGTTAATGGATGGCACTGGCTCAATATCTTTAAGTAGGCGCGTGTGGTTTTGGCATTTTCTGCGACAAAGTACTGTAATTCGGCACTCATTGCTTGCACAGTGTCAGGGATGATGTGTGCCAAGACATTGTTGCCTGTGCTTTCTGATTGCCCAAGTGTGTTGGGGATTAAGTAGAGGGTGCCGCTCATGGTGATCCTTGAGTATTGTGATTTTTCAAAAA
>JAYVHZ010000390.1:0-3033 GCA_043770645.1 Undibacterium sp.
CAAAGAGGATGCCTTTAGCTCCGCAATCACTTGCTCAGGTGGGATTTTTTCATCCAAAATACGTTTTAGAGATTGGTAGCCACCACGCGCGACATAGTCTTGCAGGTGCCAGTTTTTTCCGTCTAAGCCAGCAAGAATCAGTGGCTTGATATGGCGATTATGTAGACTCGTCATTATTTACCTGCTTCTGTTGTTTGGCTTAATTCGCTGACCAATGCATCGATCTTGTCGTTCGACATAAAGCCGCACATACGCTTATTATTGACCAATAACACTGGTGCATCACCGCAAGCGCCCATGCACTCACCTTCCATCAAGGTGAACTGACCGTCAGCACTGGTTTCTTTGTAATCCAAACCGAGTTTTTGTTTCAGATGATGTGCTGCACGTTCACCACCAGACAATGCACATGGCAAGTTCGTACAAATAGTAATCTTGTGCTTACCGACCGGCTTGGTATTGTACATATTGTAGAAGGTCGCAACTTCTTGTACTGCAATAGCAGGCATACCGATGTAATCGGCAACGAACTGCAACACTTCAGGTGATAACCAACTGGTTTCATCCTGGGCAATCGCCAAAGCTGCCATCACGGCAGATTGACGCTGATCCGCTGGGAACTTCGCCAATTCGCGATCAATTTTCTTTAATGCTTGCTCTGATAAGACCATCGCTTTTGCCTCAAATATCGACTCTCAAAAAGAGCCGATCATCTATCAATATTTATTTCTACTAACAATCTATTAACGGTCGATTTCGCCGAATACGATATCTTGCGTACCAATAATCGTGACCGCATCAGCAATCATGTGACCTTTGGCCATTTCATCCAAACCTTGCAAATGAGGGAAGCCAGGTGCACGAATTTTCATACGGTAAGGCTTGTTCGCACCATCTGACATCAGATAGATTCCAAACTCGCCTTTTGGATGCTCAACTGCGGCGTAAGCTTCGCCAGCAGGAACGTGAAAACCTTCGGTAAACAATTTGAAGTGATGGATCAGCTCTTCCATATTCGACTTCATATTCACGCGGCTTGGCGGCGCGACCTTATGATTAGTCGACATCACTGGGCCAGGATTATTTCGCAGCCACTCAACGCACTGTTTGATGATGCGATTGGATTGACGCATTTCTTCGACACGCACCAGATAGCGATCGTAGCTATCGCCATTCACACCAACTGGAATATCGAAATCAAGCAAATCATAAACTTCGTAGGGCTGCTTCTTACGCAAATCCCATTCAATACCAGAACCGCGCAGCATTGGACCAGTGAAGCCCATCGCCAAGGCACGCTCAGGAGAAACCACACCAATGCCGACCAAACGCTGTTTCCAGATACGATTATCCGTCAGCAAGGTTTCGTATTCATCGACATATGTCGGAAAACGATTGGTAAAGTCTTCAATAAAATCGAGTAAAGATCCCTGACGATTTTCATTCAATAAACGAATGGCTTTTTCGTTTTTCAGAATTGATGCTTTATGCTTAGGCATCTCATCTGGCAAGTCGCGATAGACACCGCCTGGACGGTAGTAAGCAGCATGCATGCGCGCACCAGAAACCGCCTCATAGCAATCCATCAGATCTTCACGTTCACGGAAGGCATACAACATCACCGCCATCGCTCCGACGTCGAGACCATGCGCACCGATCCACAACAGGTGGTTCAAAATACGCGTAATTTCATCGAACATTACGCGTATATACTGCGCGCGCAAAGGCACTTCCAAACCAAGCATTTTTTCAATTGCCATCACATAGGCATGCTCGTTGGCCATCATGGACACATAGTCCAAACGATCCATATAAGGGACTGATTGCAGATATGTTTTTTGCTCAGCCAACTTTTCTGTACCGCGATGCAGCAAGCCGATATGCGGATCCGCACGCTGAATCACTTCACCATCTAACTCCAATACAAGGCGCAAAACACCGTGCGCAGCTGGATGTTGCGGACCGAAGTTTAAGGTGTAATTTTTAATCTCTGCCATGATCCGTCCTTAGCCCTTAATCCCATAGTTCTCTTCACGGATAATACGTGGCGTATTTTCACGTGGTTCTATCGTCACTGGTTGATAGACCACGCGTTTTTGATCTGCGTCATAGCGCATTTCGACATAGCCAGAAACCGGGAAATCTTTACGGAAAGGATGACCAATAAATCCGTAGTCAGTCAAAATACGACGCAAGTCATTGTGACCGTCAAACAAGATACCAAAAAAGTCAAATGCTTCACGTTCATACCAGTTTGCCGTACTCCAGACATCAACCAGCGAAGACACAATTGGAAACTCATCATCTTCGGCAAAAACACGAACACGCAAACGCCAGTTATGCTTGACCGAAGTCAAATGCGACACAACAGCAAAACGCTTACCATCCCAAACTTCATCGCCGTAAGTTGAATAATCCACACCACAAAGATCGATCAACTGCTCGAAGTAGGTCGCTGCGCTATCACGCAAATCAAACATCACCTGTAGGTAATTTTTCGCAGACACGACAACAGTAAGCTCCCCAAGCGCCATTTGCGACTGCAAGAGTCGCTCACCGATAACAGCTTTTACTGCCGACTCGAGATTTTCTAGTTTGGTAGTCATTTTGCTTTAATTTGTAAATTTCTCAATCAGACCAATTAGCGCGCAATTGTATTGGTGCGCTTAATCTTGTTCTGCAATTGGATAATGCCGTAAATCAGCGCTTCCGCAGTCGGAGGGCAACCCGGGACATAAATATCAACCGGTACAATTCGATCGCACCCGCGCACTACCGAGTAAGAATAATGATAGTAACCACCACCATTTGCACAAGAACCCATTGAAATAACCCAACGCGGCTCTGCCATCTGTTCGTAGTCTTTACGCAAGGCCGGCGCCATTTTATTACACAAAGTTCCAGCAACAATCATCACATCTGACTGACGCGGAGATGGGCGAAATACGACACCAAAGCGATCCAGATCATAGCGAGAACAACCGGCGTGCATCATTTCAACAGCACAACAAGCCAGACCAAACGTCATTGGCC
>JAYVHZ010000391.1:0-6078 GCA_043770645.1 Undibacterium sp.
TTGCTTCGCCAAAAAAGGTAATCCAAAAAAGGCGACCGTAGACTCGCCCCTTCGGGGTGCTTACGCTTCGCTTCAGCATAATTTGTGCATCACAAAAAATGGGAAAGTGTTGAAACTCGCTACGCTCAGACAACAACACTTTCTTATCCATTTTCTGTGAAGCACAAATTACATCGTCTCAAACGGGGGTAGGTCAAAAGCAACGTCAAAAACGACGACCAACAACTGCTAATAGAAGACGAAAGTCCATCGGTACTGATTGTTTTGGTGTTGCCGTTGCTTTTGATTTTGATTTTGATTTTGCTTTTAACGCCGTTCCACTTCTGACACTGCCAATTGTGTGGGACAGAAATGGGATAAAGAGAGTCAGATGTTTGAGCGTAGCGAGTTTCTGACTCTCCCCATTTTTGTCCCGCACAATTGGGAACCCGAAGGGCAGTGGCAGCGTGGTCGCCTTTTTTGGGTTACCTTTTTTGGCGAAGCAAAAAAGGTAACTAGCTGTCGGGCTACCCCCGACCAGAGGTCGTAAAGCTTAGCTCAAAACTGAAAATAAATCGGATATAAAGCAGTTACAAACGGTGGGTTACGCTAACGCTAACCCACCCTACGAAAATGAAAATTAATTAAAGTAATCAGGATTAACAAGCAAACCAAAAGAGACAATCTCAACCCACCGAGAACCATCACAAAAAACGGAAAAGCCATGACCAACAACGCACCAACCCAATCCAAAAAACAAGTCGTAGTCGCCATGTTCTTCATCGCCCTACTCTTCTTCATCCTAGGCTTCGTCACCTGGCTAAATGGTTCTCTAATTCCTTTTCTCAAAATCGTCTGCGACCTAAACGACTTCCAAGCGCTCTGGGTTACCTTTGCTTTCTACATTGCCTACACCGTGATGGCACTACCATCTGCAGCAGTGCTCAGTCGTATAGGCTATAAAAACGGCATGACCGCAAGTCTCGGTGTCATGGCGATCGGTGCACTGATGTTTATTCCAGCGGCCAAAACCAGTTACTACGGCTTATTTTTACTCGCCTTATTTACACTCGCCACCGGCATGACCTTGATGCAAACCGCGATTAACCCTTACATCGTTTGTATCGGATCAAGAGAAAGTGCGGCGATGCGTATCAGTATCATGGGACTATTTAATAAAGGTGCTGGGGTCGTCGTACCAAAGGTATTTGCGATCTTTATTTTGGGTGGCATTGCTCAAAGCGCCACCTCAACATCTGCATTGGCAGCTATGGATCAGGTTGCACGTGACGCATTACGCGCTGATTTGGCGTCACGATTGGTTACACCTTATCTCATCATGGCAATGGGGTTAGTGATTTTCATGGCGATCATCCATTTCTCTTCTTTACCTGAATTGAATTTGCAAGAAGAAAAGAAAGACGACACCACGCGTTTTGGTGTGCTGCAATTCCCTCAGTTAGTATTGGGAGCACTGACTTTGTTCGCTTACGTCGGCGTCGAAGTTATCGCAGGTGATACGATTGGACTCTATGGTCAAAATCTCGGCGTACAGAATTTCGTGGAATTGACGTCCTACACCATGGGTTTTATGGTCTTAGGCTACTTATTAGGCATAGTGGCTATTCCAAAGTTCTTATCACAAAAGAACGCGCTAATTTTATCGGCGGTATGTGGCTTATTTTTTTCCATTGGCGTCCTTAATAGCTCCTCCATAGACACTAGCATCGCACAAGCCTTAATTGGCTGGACTGGTGTCCCCGTCGTACCTAATTCCGTCATGTTCCTGGCTCTCTTGGGTTTTGCCAATGCGCTAGTCTGGCCTGCTGTTTGGCCTTTAGCGCTTGAAGGTCTGGGCAAGTACACTGCGGCAGGATCTGCCCTATTAATCATGGGCATTGCAGGTGGTGCGATTTTGCCGATGGTGTATGGTCACTTTTCTGATACCGGTGGCGCACAAGGTGCTTACTGGGTGATGTTGCCTTGCTATGCGATGATTTTGTTTTATGCTCTCAAAGGTCACAAGATCACCAGTTGGAAATAAACTCTTTTTTACTTGAATCTCCATGTTAAATCTCAGCTCGCTTGATCTCAGTTCGCTCAATCAGCAAATGCTACAGCCCGGCACCAAAGGCTTAGCATTAACGAAGCCTTTGCAACAACAAGACATTGCCAATCAACATTGGAATGTCTTGAACGCTGACACAAGCTTCCCAGTCGCGGTATTGAAGCAATCCGCCTTGCAACATAACCTGCAATGGATGAAGCAATTCTGCGCCAGCATGCAGGTCGTATTGGCACCACATGGCAAAACCACGATGTCGCCACAGCTATTCGATATGCAATTGAAAAACGGCGCATGGGGAATCACGCTAGCGACCGTCAATCAAACTTTGATCGCGCATCGCTTTGGTGTGAAGCGTGTTTTATTAGCCAATCAATTAATCAGCCGCAGCGATACACAAGCGATATTGGCATTAATGCAGGCTGATCCTGAGTTTGCGTTTTTCGCTTTAACCGACTCTCTCGATGGTGTCGCGCGCATGGCCGCGCAAGTCCAAGCATCTGGCCTGAATCGTCCCTTACCCTTATTGGTCGAACTCGGCTTTGCAGGTGGGCGCACGGGTTGCCGCAGTCAAGCAGCCGCCTTAGAGGTCGCTCGTGCGATTCATCAAAGTCCTTATTTACAATTAGCGGGGATTGAAGGTTACGAAGGTTTGTTAGTCGGCAAACACCGAGATCAAGATTTAGTCGCTGTCAAAGCCTTCATCAATGATCTGATCACGCTCACGCAGCAAGCCGATGCTGAGGATTTATTCGGCAGCGAAAATATCTTATTATCGGCTGGCGGCTCCGCGTATTTTGATTTAGTTGGGCGCGGTTTTGAACACGCATTGCAACTCTCACGCCCTGTCACTGCCATTTTGCGTAGTGGTTGTTATGTGACTCACGATCATGGTTTCTACCATCACTTACTGCATGAAATGCAAGCGCGAGAAAGCGCTGTTGACGTGGATAATTTGCGCCCAGCCCTAGAAGTCTGGAGCATGGTGCAATCGCGCCCAGAAACAGATCTGGCGATCTTAACGATGGGCAAACGCGATGCGTCTTATGACATTGATTTACCATTTCCAGTACAAACACACAGACCGGGCAATGCATCGGCACCTATCGATTTGCCAGTTGGCTGCAAGATAGAAAAAATGAATGACCAACATGCGTATATGCGTTTACCAAAAGATAGCGAGATCTGCAAAACCCTACAAGTCGGCGACCTAATCGCCTGCGGCATTTCCCATCCGTGTACGACCTTTGATAAATGGCCGGTGATTTTAGTCGTCGATGATGACTATCAAGTGAAGAGTGCTATCAATACTTTCTTCTAAGCTGTAGGGCGGGTGAAACCCGCGCCGCCGAACCCGATCAACCACCGCGCGGCTTGCACCCGCCCTACAAAAATCATGACGAAGCCAACCTACGACATCATCATCCGCAACGCCGACGTCATCGATGGCAGCGGCACCGCGCCCTACCGTGCCGACCTAGGCATTGCCGATCAAAAGATCGTCGCGATTGCCCCTGCACTCAGTTTGCAAGGATATGAAATTCTAGACGCCACTGGTTTAGTAGTTGCCCCTGGCTTTATTGATGTGCACACCCACGATGATAGAGAAGTCATCGATGCGCCAGCGATGTTACCCAAACTCACACAAGGCGTAACGACGGTCATTACGGGCAATTGCGGCATCAGCCTATCGCCGTGGCTCGCCGACAAAATACCACCAGCACCGCTGAGCTTAATCGGCACACAAAAAGACTACCGCTATGCCAGCGTTCAAGACTACGCCAAAGCGGTGAAACAAGCACAGCCGGCAGTGAATATTGGCATGCTGATTGGCCACTCAACTTTGCGTGTGAATGCCGTTGCGGATTTACAGCGCGGCGCGACAGAAGACGAAATCAAAGTCATGCAAGACTTGTTAGCAGAAGGAATGCATGCAGGTGCATTGGGTTTTAGTTCTGGTCTCTTTTATCAGCCCAGCAAAGCCGCCGACAATACCGAAGTCATCTCTTTAGCCAAAATTAGTGCCGCTGCGGGTGGCGTTTATACCTCCCATATTCGCGATGAATACAACGGCGTACTCGATGCCTTAGCCGAAGCGTGTGACGCGGGCAAAGAAGCACAATTACCCGTTATCCTCTCGCATCACAAATGCGCAGGCCCCGCCAACTGGGGACGCACCGCAGAAACATTAGCTTACGTGACCGAGCGCCGTAAAACGCAGGCTATCGGACTCGACGCCTACCCTTACACCGCAGGCTCCACCGTACTCGATCCCGATTATGTCGATGGCGTCATCCGCATCATGATTAGCTTCTCGCAGCCACACCCAGAAATGCAAGGACGCGATCTGGCCGACATCGCAGCCGAATGGCAAGTCGATCAAAAGACAGCAGCACGACGTTTGCATCCAGCCGGCGCTGTGTATTTTCAAATGCGTGAAGACGATGTGGAACGGGTCTTGAGCTATCCACATACGATGATAGGTTCGGATGGATTGCCACATGACAGCCACCCACACCCACGCTTATGGGGCACATTTCCCCGCGTACTAGGACACTACAGTCGCGACAAAAAATTATTCACTTTGTCTGAAGCAGTACGTCGCATGACGACGCTATCCGCCGATTATTTTGGGCTAAAGCAACGCGGGCGTATTGCCCTCAATTGCTGGGCAGATTTAGTCGTTTTTGATCCGGCAAGCATCTCGGATCAAGCAACGTTTGCATCGCCAAAACAAGCCGCAATTGGCATACATTGGGTATTGGTCAATGGAGCCATCGCGCTATCCAATGGCAAACCCAACCCAAGTCGACATGGTCAGGTCCTGGACCGCCACCGAGAACGCTTCTCCTTCTAAACCGTAAAAAGACCTTTTTGAGATACAAGCCCGACAAGTTTTTTACAGAAACGCGACAGCATACGTCGTATAAATCCTGCTTTTTTTGATTTTACCTGCACAGGCAGCTTGCTTCCTTATATGATGAGCCTAACTTCACAAAAAACGAAAAAGCTTCTGCGCCACCCCACGACAATCAAAAAAATAATTCATGTTGATAGTGGCTCGTATTCATTGATTCAAGCAAGATGTATCGAGCTAAAATGCTAAACTTAAATTAACATTTGGATATCCATACACAAAGGTAATTTATGCTGCAGTCGCTCCCTGACTCAAGTTCACCATCAATCAAGCGTGTATTGGTCATCGATGATGATCCCATGCAATTGGAATTCATCAGTATTCTGTTGCGATCAATCGGTGTGAAAGACGTGTTCTGTGCAGCAGAGGGCGGTGCCGCCTTACCCTACCTTGACGATGCGACTTTACCCCTTGATCTGATTATTTGCGATCTGGTGATGCCGACGATGGACGGTTTTGACGTCCTCTGGCAGTTAGCCAAACGTGAATGCAAAACGCCCTTAATCATCAATTCAGGACAATCGGCAGATATTCTGCATAGTGCCGCCCTAGTAGCTCACCTCAAATCGCTCAATTTAGTCGGGCAGCTAAAAAAACCGACGACACCAGAACAATTTATCAAGCTCATTAAGGACTTTATTGAGCACCAAAATTCAACAAAGTAGTTGACTAGCTTCCACAAAAAAACAACTTCACAAAAGCTTTACTTCGCGTCCTTCTTTACGACTAGGAGTTTTTCGTTTCGCGTTTGGATAGATAGAAGAGCACAAAACCCCAAGTCACACAAAGGACACCGATTCCTAATCCACGCCAAAGCCGTTGAATAAAGTCAAAATTATTTGGATTGAATTGCGCAAAAATCAAAAAAACACATAAAGGTAGGATCACTGACAAAGCCCAATGGCCTCGTTTAAGCAGCCAAGGTAGCAAAGACATTGACAAGAGAAAGAGCGCCAGAGTCTGCGCAGCTACAAAAAGTGTTTTATCCATCTTGCTCGCCAATATTGTTAATCAGAATTCAACCCAGAATTTCCATTAGGATTTGAGATGATGGTGGATGCACTTTTCGAGGCAGTTTTTACGTGAATGAGGCGAAAATAGCTAGCTATTTTCAACG
>JAYVHZ010000392.1:0-5079 GCA_043770645.1 Undibacterium sp.
ACGGCCCAAATCCAGACGACAAACATCCCATGCCAGGCTTTAAACAAGTCTGTTTTCTAAAGAACGTCATCAAAAATCCTAACATCAGTATAGTTAGTACCCCAATTGAATAGATGAATTTGTGTATTAAACGTGGCATATTCACTTAGTGTTAGATTATCGTTAAGCACTCATGAGTGCAAGCCGCCGAAGAAAAGTAGCAAGACCTGAGCGACCGAAGCAGCAAAAAGAAAAACTGCCAGATGTTTTGATTGCCGGCTGCCTGCTTGGATGGCGCCAAAGATTGTAGCCAGCAAGAGCAAAATCAAAATCGCACACCAGGTCAACAATGCTGTAACAGGAACCAACTCAATCTTCCCGCTCATGGCGCGGGCCGCAGCATCAACTGGTGAAATAACAATAGCGGGGAAAGCACCAACGACCAGGCCAACTGCCGCGATGCCCAATTGCCAACGGTTAGAATGGGAAATTGCCATATGTGTGTGGCCTAAGGTTTTAGTTGTGCTACACCCCGGAGCGGGAACCGCATAGCTGTGTCCGCTCCAATGCTCTATTGCACGGCACATCTTCAGCTGCTTGTAAATTAGTTATGGGGATTTTAAGAGTTATCAGAAATGGAAGCAATCTGATTTATCGTCAAAATCGAAAGTTTAGAAATATGCCTTAGCTTTCGACGACAAAATCTACCGTAACTTTCATTCACAAAAACTTCACCCAATACGCTGTGCTTCGTAGTAATGATTCTCACCACTGTCGGTATAAGTGGCTATCAAACTTAAACCAGCGGAACGCATGCAATCCTCATAGCCTGTTCGTCCCAAGGATTGCGAAGCGATTCCCGTGGTCGTGTCATCCCACTGACATCGTTGCAGCGGTGCAGTAAATAAAAATCGTCCACCCGGTAACAGCAATTGCGCAACGCGGTGAATCAATGTGGCTTGTTCAGTTTCACTCAATAAAAACATCAGCCCTACCGCGACCACGGCGTCATAAGTCCGACCGAAGAAATCACTGTCCTGCACCTTAGCGCATTGCACTGGCACATCCGAAAAACGACGCTGAAATTCGGCGACTAAATTTGGTGAACTTTCTATTGCCCATAAACGTAAACCCGCTTCATGCAGTACGCGGGTAATCGGATAACCGCCGCCGCAAGCGAGTTCTAGTACTTGAGCATTTTCACCGAGTGTACGACACCAATCCGCGATCACATCAGCGCCAATCGTGGAATGGTCACGCGCATTCAAGAAATCCTGAGCATGTAGATCGTAAGCGAGCGCTGAATCTGTGGTCATTTTTTGTGTAAGTTTCTAAGAGTCTTTGAAGGTGTTTGGTGAGGGACTAGAGGGGAACATCATTCAACCACCGAAAGCCAATAAACCCAAGCATTGCACCAACAAACGCCAGCACCGCATACAGTTCACCGGAACCATTTGCAATCGCTGCGACAATCACTCCCGCCACAGAACCAACAACTATCCGATGCCAAGCACCAACCAAAGGGCGGCGCTCATCGTCGACGAGGTACAAGTAAAAAATAGTGACCATAACGACAAAGATTCCAGCGAGTGGACGAACAGGTGCTGGGTCGCACCAAGGTCCAGGCAGGAAATGGAATGCGGTAAATATAGCGCCCAAAACCGTGGCGAGAGTGAGTTCAAACCAACGCATGTGCCTTGATCCGCTTTCGAACGGCACGCAGCACAACGGATTTCGTATTATTCCACGGCTCTTTGAAATCATCCGCTGCCTCGACAATCTGAATTGCGCTCTGGTCTCCAACGCCACGAAGCGCCAATAGGCATGTCGCCCGCCTGGCTTCAGCTTGAAGGCCGGGATACACAGAAATCAAGAAGTTTTGAATCGCTATGGCTTGAGCGGCAGAGACAGGAGCAGCTTGTTTAAAGGAAAGCAAAAGATTAAACGCGGACGCGATCCGAGCAGCAAGCTCTTCAGAGGCTTCACCTCTAAGGTACTGAGCGGATATCTCTAGAACGAAGGCTACAGAATCGGAGGACTTGATTTCTTCAGCCAAACCTAAAACGAATGGAATGTCTTGTGGTTGTTGAACCTGCGCTCGAAGACCATCGAATCCACAATCTGCATATGCACTCGCGATTACGGCCCACTTTGCGAGAGGGACTACCGGTGTGCCGTCAGACTGAGGGCCCTGCTTATGCCAACCATACGCTGTCGCGAAGCGAGCCAACTCTTCCGATAGGCCAGGTTGCTTTTCAATTGCGGCCTGAAGCAGGTCCTCGACCTCTAGCAGCCCTTCTTGAGCTTTCTTGCGAAGAGTGGTGATATTCATGCGCTCTAACGTCTGAATTCAGCGGCACCGTCAGGCGTCCTATGGAATGAAATGTTAGAGATCATACTCATCTAACTCGCTCGAACGTGGAGAGAACTCGCATCTCCTTAGGTCGGGTTCCGTCATCTCTCTGTTGAAACGCTCGCATGCCATCTTCGTCGTATACAACAGTCACCCTAAGAGACTTAGAATCAACGTTTATTTGCTTCTTTCCGACGAAGCCAATCTGAGCAGGAATATCGGACTGGACAATTATTGTCTCAATTGTTGCGCTCTTGAGCCAGCGATAAGTACCTGAGGATTTTGATCGTGCCGTGGTAAGCGTCCAGGTCCCATCGGCATTGAATTGCATTGTCGATCCGTCTGGGACGTCTTGAGACCTAACCAATTTCCCATCCGCGAACTGCTGTAGTGTCTGATGCCTCCAGATGCCATGCAGCAATGCGTGCGAGGCAGACTCTGCCGACCCAGCGACCACTGTTCCGCTGCTGATTAGTGCGGCCAATAAGTAAAGGAAGGCTCGGCGTATCATATGATCTCTAACGCCGAATTGAAATGCGCGCGAACCTATCGGCAAATTTAAGGGATACGCATATTCGCGCGTCATCTTCAAATGACCTGTTAGCTCTTGGCATGTAACAGTTGTACTGAGAATTTCCCGTAAACCGAATAAATAGCAGTTACTGAGCTGCGCCCAGCCATTGGGATGAGAAGTCCGCCAGCTGGCATGAGGTAACTGGAAGTCTTATGCGCCATACTTTGCGACGTCCCAATTTTGCCGGGATCTGAGTAAAAGACTACAGACACGACATCAAGAGGGATTTTCACTTGCCGAGCCAAAATGAAACTATACATCACCCCGCCGTGGGCAGCATTAAGACCTGAATCTTCCGAAGGAGCAATGGTCTTGCCCCAAGCTGTGACGAACGCAACCGAAACGGGAGCAAAAATTAGCGAGCCGCCCTGAGTTATCGCCCCCCTATCTGGCAACGCATGAATTTCAAGAATACGTCCAGCAGAGCCCTCTGGTAGGTGCATTGCAATTGCCGGTGCCCTTCCCTTGTCAATGGAGATGATGCTGGAGGACTCGGAAAATTCGAAAGAATTTTCGCTGGAAATCGTCGCCACAGGCTTCAGGTCTTGCGGCACATTACAACAGGAAGCGGATTGTAGTCTACGAACCTGCTCCCCAATAGGGGTTGAGCACGCGGAAAGGATTAGGACTGCTGCTGAGAGGATTGCAAGTCGATTCATAATGGAAGTACGTTCGTTGTGAAAGAAAGAAGAGCTAACTTGTTTTAAGGTGAAAGAAACCGAAGTTAACACACCAATAAAAAATAAGCAACAAAGCTCCAAAATCTCTTGAAAGGCTTATCTAGCCTAGCTGAAATTTGTTATACCACCTCAATACTCGGTATAACAGAATCGAGAAAAGAGGCGTGAGGGACTAGCTTGTAATCGACTCAGCGCACCTCAACACTCTCCACTCTAAATAACTCACAAGCACCAGCACCCGTGTCTTCACGAGTCAGCGAAGACTGCCAGCGCCAACCATCGGGCGCAGTGACTGCGACTAGTTTCCCGCGCAGTTTAACCACCTGCCCGGACCTCACTTCTTTCAATGTTTTTTCGATCTGCGCATTTGCTGGAATCATATGCATATTGGCGCTATGACTGGCGATCTCTGCGGGTGGGCGTGGTGGTTGATTTTCCCAACGATAGAAGTAGAAGCGATTGCTCTGTGAAATACTCAAAGAAGATAGGACTTCAGAATCCGACATAGCTCCCCAGCCCAAGGCTAAATCCACCGGCGACAAATCCGCCTCGCGCCCGCTGGAATACAACTCTTTGGATAAGACCCGAGCCTCGATATCGAAGTCTGCTAAAGCTTTGATCGTGTAATTATCTTTCTGCCAGACCTCACCACGATCAAGCATGTTTTGCACTGGATCACGCTGCACCAAAACGCCACTTGCGTGGCGTATCGGTTTTTGTGCACGTTGCTGATACTGATACCAACCGCCCACGATGATCACTGCGACCAAGAACCAACGCCATGAGAACATGTCTTATCCTATTTGAGACAAACGATCTTCATCATACCAAAGTAGGATTAGCGACAGATGTTTCTCTCAAAATACATCGCATAAATTTGTCGCCGTCATCGATGTTATGTGCGATCAACATAGCGATTTCATCATCCGAATAAGAGCTAAAAGTAAAACCACATTTTGTATACGTACTACCAACATCGTCGCTCCACACCAAATCTATCGTACCTGGTGGTAAGCGAGCTTCATCACCACCTATCTGATTGATTAGCGACATCTCATATCGCTGACCTTTTGCTGGCGCGACTTTTTGCATGAGGATTTGCAAGCCACCTGCGCTCACATCAATTAACACGCCCGCAATACCGCTGGGATTATCTTCTGGCTTAAACACCCATACCGGCAAAAAATCTTTTTCTTTCTGCACTAAGAAAAACTGGGTACGCTCAAACTGACGATTCTCAACTTCATTGTTCATGATTTCTCCTCACTTAAATTTAATTTTATCGACCAAACATTTGCAAAGACGCTGATCGCAGCAATTGTGCTGACGAAGCACGATATTCAGTATTTGTGACGAGTTAATTACTTTGTGGAAGCGCTGCTGCAATCAGATCTGCTTCTGACCTGAAGTTCATATCTGATAGTTCGACCTCCCCAAAACCTTAAATAAGCGGCGGGCGTAAATATCCCCTCTCCCGCGTGCGGGAGAGGGCT
>JAYVHZ010000393.1:0-5541 GCA_043770645.1 Undibacterium sp.
GTGATCGACACCATAGACCACACGGCCATCGCACTTGGTAGGTGTCCGAGCACATTGATCATCATCAACGACAAAGTCAATCAACTGCATGGCGCGATATCGAGCAAATCGGTATCGCGTGATACTACGCTACTCTATTCAAGTTCTTTAATGACAAGGAATTGAATAACAAACAAATCGGCAATATCAACTACTTTTTTCACAAAAGTTCACTGTACGCACTAAAATGCAGCTAAAGGAGCTGGGGAATTTTGACGACTATTAGGCTATTCGCATATTGATCGAGTCTAAACTACTCGATCAAAAAATGTTAATTTAACGCAACAGTTTCGACGCAATCGCCCACCTCATCTCTCCCCATGAACAACAAACACAAATATCTACCGTTGGCACACATTGAAGCAGGGGCAATCCTAGCCGACGATCTTTTAGATAAACTTGGTCATGTGCTCCTGCCCAAAGGGACCACATTGACAGTCGCAATACTAAAATCAATTGCGTTGCATGATATCCATCAGCTTTCTATCATTAGCGAATTAGATCAGGGACAAAATCAAGGATTAGAATTAGAACTTGAACAAATCCGAGAACACGATTTAATCAGGATCAATAAAATCTTCCGACACACGCCTAGTGAGGGACCGACAGTCACATTAAAATCGTATATTGAGCGATATCGAAAAGAGCACGCGTCATGAATACACACATTACAGATCATAACGACGATCAAATATCGCTTGAAGAAGTGATCAACAAACTAAATGAGCTACCCAGCCTGCCTGAAGTCGCTCGTGAAATGCTAAGTGATCTGAATAACGAAGAAATCAGTCTCGAGACTATCGTCGAAAAAGTCACTTTGGATCAGGCTCTTGCGGCGCAAGTTCTGAAACTAGCAAATACTTCTTATTATGGATCGAATTCAAAAGTCGTCACGATTCAACAAGCTGTTTCTTTGCTCGGCACAACACATTTAAAAAATTTGATCCGCACCACTATTTTCAGCAATCACATGCCGATCGCGCGATGTCGAGGATTTGATAACAAAGCCTATTGGCGCCACAATATCGCGACAGCGATTTGTGCTGAAATAATCTCCCGCACGCTGCACATGAAACATGACTTCGCGTTTACTGCGGGACTTATGCATGACATTGGCCGCTTGGTCTTGGTCGTCAAATTCCCAAAAAAATATGAGCAAGTTATCCAATGCAGCAAAGACAATGACTGCAGTCTACTTGATGCGGAACGCTCTATATTAGGAGTCGATCATGTTGCGGTTGGCCTGATATTAGCCTTGCAATGGAATTTTGCCGAAGCGATTCAAGATGCTATTCGGGGTCATCATGCGCCAGACGATAAAGAACTCAATTCACTCGCTTCGATTGTGCATGTCGCCAATGCCATCGTGCATGCACTTGACTTAAGTGAGTCTGAAGAGGAATTAGTACCACCAATTTCACAATTCGCCTGGGATCTATTAGGACTCAATGAGGAGGCCTATCTTTCCATCTTTCACGAGACTGAGTTACGATTTAAATCAATGAATCAGATTCTTCATTGATGTGACTGGAAAACCTAGCACTTCTAGCTCCGTTCCAATTTTCTAGGTCAATTGCATATTGCAAATGAATATTCCTTCACAGCCAACATAAAATTCCGCATAAAATACAATCTTAGTTTTTTGATCAACAGTTCGACAATGATTTTGAGGTTACTTTGGACCATTTGAAGCTTTTCCGAGATACAGATTTCAAAGTAACTAACATTCAACTTTTCAGAGACATCAATCAAGTGGACTTGGTGATGATCAAGCGCCAGTTGGACACTTGCCCTGTTGTGCAAGTCAAATCCGGAGAAATCATCCTCGACAGCCAAAGCTCTGGCAATTGTCTTTACGTTGTTTTGTCTGGGGTCTTGGCACAAGCTTCTAACACCGCACGCCGTCAACTAGAAAATTCTAGTACACAATATTTAGCGGGTGAATGCGTAGGAGAAATCTCGGTCTTAGATGAAGAAGCAAGCACGGCGACCATCGCTGCTATGACCGATGCAGAATTACTAATGATCGATGCCGCTATCATGTGGCAACTGATTGATGAATCCAACGGCGTTGCCCGCAATTTGCTGCAATTACTCTCTTTTCGAATTCGAGCGACCAATGCGCAATTACGTAATCGTCAAAAAGTTGGTGAATTTTATCGCCAACTTTCTATGGTCGATGGACTCACCGGACTACATAACCGCTCTTGGTTAAATACGCAACTCCCAGGTTTGATCGACAATGCCCATGCCACGGAAACTGACTTAAGCATCATCATGCTCGATCTGGATCATTTTAAAAAGTTCAATGATGAATACGGCCACGTCATGGGCGACGAGGCACTTCAAGCTGCGGCTAAAGTGGTTAGTGCTGGCTTACGTCCGAGCGACTTTGCAGCCAGGTATGGTGGCGAGGAAATTATCGTCATTCTGCCAAACACCAGCAAAGAATCTGCGCTTATTGTTGCCGAACGTCTGTGTGATCGGATTAGTCATGCACATGTGTTCAAGAATGAACTGAAGCCTTTACCGCATATCACAGCCTCACTTGGTCTTGCGACTCTCACCAGCGGTCAAGATGGCTTGGCGGTAATCGTGTCGGCAGATGCCGCTTTATACCGCGCAAAAGAACGCGGTAGAAATCAAGTAGCACTCTAAACAAGGGCTGCTGATACTGCTAGCCAAGACCAATGCAAAAAAAATTCACAATATGTTTTTTATACGACAGTAAGACTTTGCTGGCGCTTACAAGTCGATTGGTACACCCGTGTACTCTTCAGCGGTATTCAATTTTGTGCCTAAATTGGCGATGGATTTTTACCATGCAACGGCAGCGGACGACTTCGCAACGACTAACCGCTTAATCGATGAATTTTTCTTACCTTACCTCGACATCCGTAATCGCAAAGCTGGTTATTCAGTGAGCATCGTAAAAACGGGAGCGCGTTTAGTTGGGCATAGCGGTGGTCCAGTTCGCGCGCCGTTGACCGATTTGACTGCAGAAGAAGATGACAAGTTATTAAAGTTAATTCGCGCACAAGGTCCGCAATAGGCGTAAAAATCAGCGCAAATGATGACGATTTTCATCAAGACTGGGCTCAAGTGTCCAGTTAAAATGAAATGTTCATCAATGTAAGTCCAAAGAATCTAGGAGCAATAAATGCAAATCACAGGAAGCATGGTCATCGGCCAGCAGTCCATTTTCGGTAGTGCGGGTACGATCAAGGCGATCAATCCAGCCACCAACAGCGAATTCGAGCCAGCGTTTGGTTTGGCGACCAATGACAATGTCGATCAGGCATGTCAATTGGCTGCAGCGACGTTTGATAGCTATCGCGAAACCACGCCAGAACAAAGAGCGACTTTTTTGGAAAAAATTGCTGACAATATTTTGGCACTAGGAAGCATTTTGATCGAACGTGCGCATCAGGAAACTGGCTTGCCTGTGGCGCGCCTTGAAGGTGAACGCGGCCGCACTATGAATCAATTACGTTTGTTTGCGAAAGTGGTGCGCGATGGTGCCTACTTATCCGCAACACTCGATTCTGCCCTGCCAGAGCGCGTGCCGCCACGTCCTGATTTACGTTTGCGCAAAATTGGTTTGGGTCCAGTTGCGGTCTTCGGGGCTAGCAATTTCCCTTTAGCTTTCTCCGTTGCTGGTGGTGATACCGCATCGGCGCTGGCAGCAGGTTGTCCTGTGGTTGTCAAAGCACACAGCGCGCATTTAGGGACTTCGGAATTAGTCGGCGAAGCGATACAGCAAGCAGCAAATGATAGCGGCTTAGCTGGAGTATTCTCGATGTTGATTGGCGAAGGTCGTCAGGTCGGTCAAAGCTTGGTCGCACACCCCGCGATTAAAGCGGTCGGCTTCACTGGCTCCCGTCAAGGCGGTATGGCGTTAGTGCGTACCGCAGCTGCGCGCGCAGAACCGATTCCTGTGTATGCAGAGATGAGCAGTATCAATCCTGTTTTTTTACTTCCTGATGCATTGAAATCTAAGGGTGCCGCGATTGCCCAAGGCTTTGCAGATTCATTGACGATGGGTGCGGGACAATTCTGTACCAATCCTGGCATGCTGATCGCACTCGACAGCCCAGAGTTGCAAAGCTTTATCGATGCGGCTAGCACTGCCTTACAAGCCAAACCGGCATCAACCATGCTAACGCCTGGTATTCATCAAGCCTATAGCTCTGGGGTTGAACGTTTGAATCAAGTGAATGGCGTGGAAGTCTTAGCGCAAGGTCAAGCAGCAACGACACCGTGCGCGGCTCAGGCGAATCTCGCTGTTTGCCAAGCAAATGATTTCTTGAGCAATAACGCCTTGCAGGATGAAGTCTTTGGTCCATCTTCGCTTTTGATACGCTGCAAAGAGCTGGCTGAAATGCAGGCGATTGCTGAACACATTGAAGGCCAATTGACTGCAACTGTGCATGCAACAGCGGCAGACTACGCGATTGCTAAATCCTTGTTACCGACCTTGGAACGCAAAGCGGGTCGTATCTTGTTTAACGGTTTCCCGACTGGTGTTGAAGTCTGTCATGCAATGGTACACGGTGGTCCTTTCCCATCGACTTCGGATAGCCGTTCAACATCAGTTGGCACGAGCGCGATTGATCGCTTCTTGCGCCCAGTTTGCTATCAGGAATTCCCTGCTGAACTTTTGCCGACTAGCTTGCAAGATGCAAATCCTTATGGCATTCCACGTGTGGTCAATGGCGAATTGACTGTACCAGCCAAGTAAAGCTTGATGTAAATCTTCCTTGTATGATGAATTTAAGGTGTTTAGCATTTGTATCAATGAGCACACAAGAAATCGGAAAGAGCGCGTAGCGCGACTGGAGATGTCTTGTGTGCTTCGCACAAAAAAGTGCCTGATCCGCGACTGTTGGTTCACAAAAAAAGCAGAAAAAAGAACCGATTGAGCGTAGTCTGTAATCGTTCATTGGGGAAGCCGTGCCAACCTAAAGCCAGTCAATACGATGAGCTTGTTCTGTATAGAGGCTCCCCGCCCTATTCGCCCATTCCGTGGAATATCGAAAGCTTAGAGCCTGTGTCGACAAGGAAGGTAGGCGCGTCTGCTCATCAAGCTTGGTCGGCCAGTATTTTTACGACCGTGTATGATATGTTTCCAAAAAAGCTGTCGCCTCCCTGGTTAGTATCGGCGGCATGGCTGGTGGCTTAGGCGGTGTTTTGATCACTAAACTCGGCGGCTAGTTGTTTGACATATTTGTGCATTGATAGCGCATTTTTGGTCGCTTGTACTGCTGTTGCTCTCGATTGACCTTAGCTCACTACTGACGTCTCATTCGCAACAAACCTGCCTCAAAAAGTGCATCTATCACCATCACAAATCCGATTGTGAAGACTGGGTTGCAAACTCGTTGATCATGTTGTCAGCTAGTTGAAAATCAAGATTGTTGATATTTTTCTCTAAATCTCTCAGCGCTTCTGCGGTCATCTTCCGACTCAGCGTCGTCTTCATTGCAAGGAAAAGATCGAGCG
>JAYVHZ010000394.1:0-13503 GCA_043770645.1 Undibacterium sp.
AAGGCGAGAGCGACCCACGTTACCCAGGTGCTCGAAAGTTTGGCGGCGCGGGTTGCACCCGCCCTACAGTTTCGCTTAATCATTCATTTTTTTCTCCAAACGGGTAAATGAAAATATGAACATAATCTATTACGCAGCAGGTGCCAATCCTGAAGTTTGGTTGAACGCCTTTCACCACTATCTTCCCGATGCCAATATCCGTATCTGGGAAGAAGGCGATAACGCACCAGCCGATTATGCGCTGGTGTGGAAACCACCCGCAGCCATGCTGCGTGGGCGTACCGACCTAAAAGCGATTTTTAATCTAGGTGCCGGTGTCGATGCTATTCTGCAGCTGGGTGATAATTTACCGCAAGGCGTCCCTTTGATCCGAGTCGACGATGCCGGCATGGGTGTGCAGATGGCGGAGTATGTTAGTCACGCTGTGTTGCGCCACTTCCGTCGTTTTGATGAATACGATGCGCTGCAAGCCGACACGCAGTGGCGTCCTTTACCACCGCATCGTAAAGAAGATTTTAGTATTGGTATTTTAGGACTCGGTGTTCTCGGACATTGCATTATTGACGGTTTGCGTAGTTTTGGTTTTCCTCTACTCGGTTGGAGTCGTTCCGCGAAGCACATTGAAGGCGTGCAATGCTTTCACGGCGATGATGGTTTGGACTCTTTTCTAAGGCAAACCAAAGTCTTGGTCTTGATTTTGCCATTGACCACAGAGACCGAAAACTTGATGGATAAAACCAAGCTGGCGAAGCTAAAACAAGACGCATATATCGTGAATGTCGCCCGTGGTGCGCATATTGTGGAAGAAGATCTATTGGCGCTGATACAGCAAGGTCATATCGCTGGTGCGACCCTCGACGTGTTCCGTGAAGAGCCTTTGCCGCCTACGCATCCATTTTGGAATGAAAAGCGCATCCACATCACGCCACACATTTCTGCACTAACCGTGCGCGAGGAAAGTGCGAAACAGATCTCCAATAAAATTACCGCTTTGCAGCGTGGGGAATCCGTCATCGGCGTGGTTGATCAAAGTAAGGGATATTAAGAATGAGCACACAAATGAACACACAAATAAGCTTACCTAAACAAGTCAAAATCGTCGAAGTCGGCCCTCGTGATGGATTGCAAAACGAAAAAGAAACGATTTCTGCGGAAGTTAAAATTGAATTGGTGAATCGTTTGACCCAAGCAGGTTTTGCGAACATCGAAGCCGCCTCCTTTGTCTCGCCGAAATGGGTGCCGCAAATGGCAACATCGACCGAAGTGATGGCAGGCATTACGCGCAAAGCGGGCGTCATCTATTCTGCTTTGACACCGAATATGAAGGGCTTCGAAGCGGCCTTGGCAGCGGGTGCAGATGAAGTCGTGATCTTTAGTTCGGCGTCGGAAGCCTTTGCACAAAAGAATATCAACTGCTCGATCGCAGAATCGATAGAACGTTTCCGCGATGTCGCGGCTGCGGCAAAACAACACGGCCTGCGTTTGCGCGGCAGTATTAGTTGCGCCTTTGGTTGCCCGTATCAAGGTGAGGTCACATCAGAGCAAGTTGCCGATGTCGTGAAACTGATGCGCGATCTCGGTTGCGATGAAATCGATATCGCCGATACGATAGGCGTTGGCACACCGCGTCATGTGCAAACCGTGATGCAACGCGTTGCGCAAGAATTTTCTATCGCGCAAATTTCTGGCCACTTCCATGACACCTACGGTCAGGCTTTGGCGAACATCTATGCCAGCATGGAAGTCGGCATCAATATTTTCCATTCCTCGGTGGCGGGTCTCGGTGGTTGTCCGTATGCCAAAGGCGCGACGGGCAATGTTGCTACTGAAGATGTGCTATTCATGATGCAGGGCTTAGGCGTAGAAACAGGCATTGATTTGAATGCCGTGGTGGATGCGGGTCAATTTATTTCTCAGCATCTGGGACGTAAAGCAGTCAGTCGTGCGGGTAACGCGATTGCGGCGAAACGTCTCGCATAGAATTCGATGTGCTGAATTTTTTCTTTTCTTCGCCTACTCTTGGCGAGCTCGCTGTCGGCAAGGACAATAATTTTAATTTGTTGCGCTTGCTTGCGGCGTTCGCCGTTTTAATCAGTCATAGTTTTGCCATGCTCGGTCACGCTGAGCCTTTTGCCGCGACAGTTGGCAAGAATTTGGGCGCGATGGCGGTCGATGTCTTTTTTGTGGCAAGTGGATTCTTGGTTGGCGCAAGTTTGATCCGCAGCCAGAATATTGGCGACTATTTTCTGGCTCGTGCTTTGCGCATTTTTCCTGCGCTATGGGTGATGTTATTGCTGACAGTGCTTGTGCTTGGGGCTGCCTATACGCGCCTTGATATATCGACTTATTTAAGTGAGCAGCAAACCTGGCACTATCTTCTGAAGAATTTTTTTCTGATGTTTGGCGTCGAGTTTTATTTGCCTGGTTTGTTTGAAACGAATCGTCTGCGCGGCATTGTGAATGGCTCTTTGTGGAGCATGATTTATGAGCTCAGTATGTATGTGTTGTTGTTATTGAGTTGGATGGTCTACGTCGTCGCAAGAAAATTTCTACGTATAAGATATGCGATTCTAGCGGGAGTAAGTGGCTTGGCGATTGGTCTGTATTTGACTGATCAAACCTATTTGCTCGAACGCCTGCAGTTACTGCGCTTTGCTTGGTTCTTCTTTGTCGGCACCGCGTTTTATCTGCTGCGCCATCAGATTCGCATGGCGACGAATTTGATGTGTCTGATTGTCGTGCTTGCGATAATTGCCTTGGCTAGTAGCGGACATCATTTTTTGATGTTTTACTATCTTGTGCTTCCCTATTGTTTGTTCTATCTTGCGTATATTCCAGCTGGAATACTACGTTCGTATAACCGAGTCGGTGATTACTCTTATGGGGTGTACTTGTACGCTTTTCCTATTCAACAAGCTTTGGTTTTGAGCTATCCGGCCTCGAGTGTCCTCGCATTAATCTTGGTTGCAGGTGGTTTGACTTTTATCTTGGCGATTTGTTCTTGGCATTGGATCGAACGACCAGCCTTAGAATTACGCAAGCGATTTTCTTAGTAAGCCTAGTTCGGTATTGTAGAAAATTTTTTACCGGTTATTCTTCTGATGCCGCTATAAATTTCTGGTTAAAATGCACGGTACTTTCTGCATAGTCTTGTTTCTTTCGCAGAAGTTTTATTCACATAAAATGAGGGAATCATCATGGCAATGGATGTAATCGATTATCAAATTTTTGGCGACGACATGCAATTCGTAGAGATCGAACTCGATCCGCGTGAAGCTGTGGTCGGTGAAGCTGGCTCTATGTTTTACATGGAAGACCAGATTGAGATGGAAACCATTTTTGGTGATGGTTCCGGTTCGCAGGGTGGTATCTTTGGCTCACTTCTTGGTGCCGGTAAGCGCCTCATCACTGGCGAATCTTTGTTCACAACCGTGTATTCGAATCAAGGCAATAGCAAACGAAAAGTGGCCTTTGGTGCTCCTTATCCTGGCAGAATTATTCCTATGCATTTGGATCAATTGGGTGGAACGATCTTGTGTCAAAAAGACGCATTTTTATGTGCGGCTAAAGGTGTTTCTTTGGGTATCGCATTTCAAAAACGTCTTGGTGCTGGTTTCTTTGGTGGCGAAGGTTTTATCTTGCAAAAACTCGAAGGTGATGGTCTCGCTTTTGTACATGCAGGTGGCGCCTTGATTGCCAAAGATTTACAGCCTGGAGAAACCTTACGGGTTGATACCGGTTGCGTGGTCGCGTTCACTAGCAATGTTGATTACGATATTCAATTCGTTGGTGGCGTAAAAACGGCGCTGTTTGGTGGTGAGGGGATTTTCTTTACAACGCTGCGCGGCCCGGGTCGAGTCTGGTTGCAGTCCTTACCTCTAGCACGCATGGCTAATCGTATCGTTGGTGCATCCAAAATAGGCGGTGGTCGCGGCGGTGAAGAGGGATCGGTGTTGGGCGGCTTGGGTAATTTGTTCGAGCGGAATTGATAGAAGTGTGACTTCATGCTTTATTTGATGCGCCCATCATCTCAGCGCTCTTGAAATTGCAAGTCAGCTCCTAAGGAATTAACCTGAGACATGCGGCAATGTTCTTGAGTGCCATGTGATTTTGGGTGTTCCAAGCAATTGCTCTTGTGCAAAAAATGATAGTCGTCCTAGTTTTGTCGTACTTTCAAATCTAATTTGACCGCAAAATATAAAATCAATAGTAGTTTAAAAATCAATGTTTAAACTGCGCCTTTATTGAAACCTACTCGCTTTGTCGGTGCATGTAAAAATGCAACGATAAAGCATTGGTTTCGCATCTAGTTGTACAGAGGACTAGGAAATCGTGTAAATTCAAAGATTAGTGTGTGCTTGTTAGCAATTTTCTCGTCTTTTTGAATGACAGATGGAAAAACCGTTTTTTTCAATCATGAGTTTGCTCTGCATCGTTGCTATGGATGAAGCTAGTGCGGACATTTTTCGCTGCACGAATGCGCAGGGAAAGGTGTTGACTTCGGATCGACCGATACCAGAGTGCGTGACCCGTGGTATGAAAGTCTATTCAAATAATGGTCGATTTAAGCATGATGTTCTACCACCGCAAACTGCTGAAGAAAAACAAAAAGTTGCGCAAGAATTGGAACGCAAGAAACAAGAACAATTAGCGGAGGAAGAACGGAAAAAAGAGGAGCGCTATTTGTTAGCGCACTACCGTACAGAGTCCGATGTTGAGGAGGCGCGCAAGCGTGCGGTCGACGTTCTGATCGAAAAACAGCGTTTCGCGAGTGAACAATTGGAAGCTTTGAGCCAGTTAATGACGGGCTTGCAGGACGAGCTAAAAAGATCGAAAAAGACGACGCAAGAGTTCGACTCAATTAAACAACGAGCCGATAGTTTGTCCGTCAATGTCAGCAGTACTCGTAAAGCGATTGACTTCTATCAAAACGAAATTGAACGCACCAACCGCGAGTATGGTGAGACATTAAAGCGTTATCGCGCGGTTTTCGCTAAGAACCGACGCCAGGGATGAGTCCTTCACAACAGATTTGACTTGAGGTGCGTGAACGATAGTCCTCAATAAATTCATCGAAGCTTCCAGTCTGATTGTCTTCCATTGCCGTTTGTTCGGCGATCGAGGTTTGGGCTAATTGCTCAAAATACGTTTGTACTTCTGCCGATGGAGGATTGTTCTTGAAGTGCTCAGCAAAGTGTTGGCTTTGTGCCAGCGCGAATTGGGTGAAGGAACGGTCGTGTTGCTTGATTGCCTCTAATACCCGTGCTGATGGAGTGAGTTTTGGATTGCGCAATTTCTCCAATTGCGCGGATAGACTCTCTTGATGTTCGTTAGTATGATTTTGTAGATCAAGCAAAGTTGCAATTGGCAGGATTTTTTCCAATAAAATCTCGCCCCAAGCTTGCAATGAAATTTCTTCACCTTGAGCGCGCAGCATTAAACCAGGTTGACGTCCATACTTAACGGTTAAGGCAAAATTGTCCAGATTCTCTTGACCTTCGATTGGATTGGTCAACGGGCTTTCATCTAATGCGCAGAATAATAAGAAGGCATCGAGGAAACGTGAAGTGGATAAGTTAATCCCCAGCGCATCAAACGGATCGACATCCATGCAGCGCACTTCGATATATTGCACGCCACGCGCGCACAGGGCTTCGACCGGACGTTCAGCCATTTTGATAACACGCTTTGGACGGATGGTTGCGTAGAATTCATTTTCGATTTGCAGCACATTGCTGTTAATCTGCATCCATTCCCCATCCTTTTTAATTCCCAATTCTGCATAAGGTGGGTAAGGCTTTCTGACCGCCAAAGACAGGCTGCGCATATACTCTAACAAGCTGTTATATGGCGGTACCAAACCATCTTGTACATTATTTTGATAACCCAAATCGCTCATGCGTAAACTAGTAGCATAAGGCAAGTACAAAGTATCGTCGGAAAGGCTGTCTAAATTATGCTGACGCCCGCGCAGAAAATTTTTCGATAAAGCGGGTGATGCACCAAATAGATACATCAGCAACCAGCTATAACGATGAAAATTACGAATGACTGCAATGTAGCTTTCTGATTGAAAATCTTGTTGGTTGCTGGTGTTGCCTTCTGCCTTGGCGATTAATTTCCACAATTTTTCGGATAAGGAATAGTTGTAATGAATGCCGGCAATACACTGCATACTTTTGCCATAACGCAGCGCTAATCCGCGTCGATAAACATGTTTGATCATGCCAATATGTGAAGTCCCATACCAGGCGATAGGAATATCTTTTTCTTCTGGCAAATCACAAGGTATAGAATTATTCCATAGCATCTCACCAGCAAACTTGGTGTAAGCAAAACGATGAATCGCATCCAGCTTGTCCAAAGCGATAGCAATATCCGGTTCCGCTGGTGTAATAAATTCTAATAAAGATTCCGAATAATCGGTGGTGATTAAGGGATTGGTTAGCGCCGACCCAAGTGCAATCGGATGCGGGCTCAACATTAAATGTCCCTGTGGATCGACCCGCAAAGTCTCTCGCTCAATACCACGCAAGCCTTGCTGTAAAAGCGGTAAATGTTCAGGTGTATTGATGAGTTGTAGACGTTGCTTGAGCAAATCGCTGTGATGACTATTCAAGTTGAGCATCCTTTGCTAGTGATATATCGAAGGCGCATAAAATGGCCGGATCAAAAATTGTGTATAGCATAGCCGAAATTTAGAAAGTGCATATTTATCAGCTAGTCTTCGCATGCTTCCTTACTTGATCTGAGGCAAGCGATCTAGTTCAGCCATCCATCAAAAACAGTATTTCAATGACGAATTCGTGGTGTTCATCCCAATAAATGAACAAGGGTTGGATTTTGTGGTCTTATGCTAGGTATTTTTGGCTTTGCCATTCCCATTGTTAATCACAAGGATTACATCTTTATGAAAATCTTTACTCTTAAACGTATTTTTTTTGCGATAAGCTTGATTGTTGTTGGTGGTGTTGCCCTTAGCTATTTCAAGTCTCCTGATAAAGAAAAATTGGATGAACCGAAATATCGTACCGCTGTGGTCGAGCAGGGCAGTATTACCCAAACAGTAACAGCCAGCGGCACTTTAAATCCCGTTGCCTTGATTAATGTGGGTTCGCAGGTATCCGGTACGGTGATCGAATTGAATGCCGATTTTAACGATAGGGTCAAAAAAGGTCAGGTCTTATTGAAGCTTGATCCGACGATTTTTAATGCACAGATTAAGCAAAGCATGGCGAGCGTAGCATCGGCTGATGCATCAAAAAAATTGGCGATTGCTAACTTTGAACGCAATCTCAAATTGGTCGCGCAAAATTATATTTCCAGCGTCACCTTAGAGCAGTCTAAACGTGAAGTTGACGTTGCTGATGCCAACCACAAATTGGCTTCAGCGCAATTAGACAGAGTTCGTGCTGATTTAGAAAACAGTATTATTCGCTCGCCGATCGATGGCGTGATTATCAAACGAACCATTGATCTTGGCCAAACTGTCGCAGCGTCATTTCAAACGCCAAACTTGTTTCAGATCGCGCGTGACCTAACCAAGATGCAAATTGATACCAGTGTCTCTGAGGCGGATGTAGGCGCTTTAAAAGCAGGTTTGCCAGCGCGTTTCGTGGTGGATGCTTATCCAGATCGTGAGTTTGATGCCAACTTGCGCCAATTTCGCTTGGCCGCCACCGTAGTGCAAAACGTCGTGACTTACAACGTTGTGCTGGATGTCG
Source organism: Undibacterium sp. (assembly GCA_043770645.1). Taxonomy (GTDB): domain Bacteria; phylum Pseudomonadota; class Gammaproteobacteria; order Burkholderiales; family Burkholderiaceae_D; genus Undibacterium. The sequence continues at coordinate 7,725 of JAYVHZ010000394.1, forward strand.
ATAATAAGGATGAACTCTTAAAGCCGGGTATGACGGCACAAGTGCGCTTGGTGGTTGGCAGCCGTCAAAACGTCTTGCGCATTCCAACTGCAGCGCTGCGTTTTAAATTGAGCGATAAGGACCTCGCAGAGAAAGAAAAACAAGAAAAGAAAGCTGCGAAACAATCGGGCGCTAGCAGCGTCGCCAGTGCGTCGGCAGCTAGTGTCAGCGTGGATGTGGAAGATGATATTGGCTTTCGAAGTAAGAGTGAGGTCACACGTTCATTCAAAGTCTATAAGTTGAATGCAAAAAATGAAGCCCAAGCGGTGGATATCAAAATCGGCATCTCTAATTTCCGTTTTACTGAAGTGATGTCAGGAGATTTGAAACTGTCGGATAAAGTCATTATTCGTTCCTTAGAAAAAACTGCCACAGATAATTAAGAAGCGGAGCCTTAGCGATGACTGAAGCGAAGAAATTGCTGATCGATATTCAGCAAATTACCAAAAGCTATTTTTCTGGCGGCGTAGAAACCAAGGTGCTGTTTGGGATTGATGTGCAAGTTCCGCACGGGGATTTTTTAGCAGTAATGGGGCAATCCGGTTCCGGTAAATCGACTTTGATGAATATTTTGGGTTGTCTAGATCAGGCCACGGCAGGAACTTATTTGCTCAATGGCGTCGATACCTTGAGTTTGTCGCGTGCCGAGTTGGCGACTATTCGCAACCGTACGATTGGTTTTGTATTTCAAAGTTTTAACTTGATTAAGCGCATGTCGGTTGCTGAGAATGTGGCTTTGCCTTTGATTTACGCAGGAATCTCACGCTCTAAGGCGTATCAAAAAGCATTGGTGGAGTTGGAGCGGGTCGGCTTGTTGGAATTTGCCAAACGTATGCCCAATCAATTATCCGGTGGGCAGCAGCAAAGGGTAGCGATTGCACGCGCCTTAGTTGGTGATCCACCTTTATTATTGGCCGATGAGCCGACTGGTAATTTGGATACACAGACCAGTGTCGACATCATGCGCTCCTTACAGCAATTGAATCAAGAACGTGGCATCACGATTTTATTGGTTACTCATGAGCCTGATATCGCAGCGTATAGCAAACGACTGGTTAGATTGAAAGATGGACGCGTTTTGTACGATGGACCAGCGGCAGCAGGTTTGCAGCAATTGGCGATGAATCACGACAGTCAGATGCAAACACAGGGGCAAGTATCATGAATCTACTGCAAATTTTTATCGAAGCTTTTCGCGCTATGAATGCGAATCGTTTGCGCACTGCTTTGACCATGCTCGGTATTGTCATTGGAATTACTTCGGTGGTTCTGATGATGGCGGTGGGGCAAAGTGCACGTAATTTTATCGATAAAGAATTAGATACCTTGGGGAATAATTTATTGATCGTTTCACCCGGTGCCAAACGTGCGCAAGGTGTGCGAGCAGCAGCGGGGTCGGCACCATCCTTAACTTTGGATGATGCGAAGGCGATGAATGAATTACCGAGTTTGAATGGCGCGGCACCTTCCTTAAATGGCTTTTTTCAAATCTCCGTAGGAAACGAAAATTCGAGTAATTCTGTGCAAGGAATTACACCAGAAATGTTTGCCTTGCGAAACTGGAAGATTGATCAAGGCAATTATTTCAGCGATTCCGATATTCGCGCCGCTGCGCGGATGGCGGTGATTGGTAAGAAAATTGCTGAACAGTTCTTCTACAAAACTAATGCGCTTGGACAGTTCATACGGATCAATGGCATTCCATTTCAAGTCATCGGCATTCTGGAGGGGGAGGGCCGGATGTTTGATGGTGGTGATTTGGGAGAATTAGTCTTGATCCCGATTACAGCAGCGCGTGCGAATCTGATTCGTAGCCCATTTCCGCGCAATGTACAGTCGGTGTTAGTGCAAGCAAAAGACAGTAAGAGTTTGAAAGATGCAGAACTCGACATCGCTGAATTATTACGTGACCGTCATCGTATTAGAACTGATCAAGTGGATGATTTTCGTATCGACAATTTGGCAGCTTTTGCTGAAGCTGGTGCGAAAATCAGCGCAGGTCTGGCGGCCATGCTTGGTGCGATTGGCGCGATTTCTTTAATTGTCGGCGGCATTGGCATTATGAATATCATGCTGGTATCGGTGACTGAGCGCACGCGCGAAATTGGGATACGGATGGCAATCGGCGCTAAACCCAACGATATACTTTGGCAGTTCTTAATGGAAGCCGTGGTGATTTGCTTGGTTGGCGGTGCTTTCGGCGTCATGATCGCCACAGGTGGTGCGGCGGCGATTACAGCACAAAGTCCTTTGGAAGTCTTGATCAGTACGAAATCGATGATCATTGCCTTTGGTTTCGCCAGTTTCATTGGTATTTTCTTTGGACTCTATCCTGCCAGACGCGCTTCGCGTTTGTTGCCAGTCGATTGTTTGCGTTATGAGTAAGTTAGTAGAGTAAATTCATGGCGTGTTTTTTAACGTTTTAAAGCCTTCTCTTGCAAGTAAAGCAAGGGAAGGCTTTTTTATTGCTCACGTTCTCTGCCAACTAGTTTAAGATCTCAGCTTCGCAAAATTGGCTCGATTAGCTCGATTCGCAGGAATAGGACGTTGCATGACTAGTGTATGTGGTTTGGATTTTGGCACCTCAAATTCAACAGTGGGCTTTCACGACGGTAGCCAAGTTAGACTGTTAAATTTGGAGGATGAGAAAGCAACTTTACCTTCAGTAATTTTTTTTAACGCTGATTTGGATGAAGTAGTCTATGGTCGTGCGGCATTGACAGCGTACTTAGATGGCTACGAGGGGCGCTTGATGCGCTCTATGAAGAGTTTGCTCGGGACGTCACTGATCGATGGACAAACCGAAGTCCAGGGACGTCGTCTGGCGTATAAGCAACTGTTGACCCAGTACATTACCGAATTAAAGAAACGTGCTGAATTGGCGGCACAAACGCAGTTTGAACAGGCGGTTTTTGGACGTCCTGTTTTCTTTATTGACGATAATCCCGCTGCTGATCAAAAAGCCGAACAGACTTTACGTGAAATCGCACAGGACGCAGGCTTTAAAGATATTGCCTTTCAATACGAGCCGATTGCCGCAGCGCTCGACTATGAGTCGCGCATGACGCAGGAAGAGCTGGTACTGGTGGTCGATATTGGCGGTGGTACCGCTGATTTTTCAGTGATCCGTTTGTCGCCGGAGCGACGTCAACAAATCGACCGGCATGCGGATATTTTGAGTAATACCGGTGTGCATATTGGCGGCACCGATTTTGATAAATACCTTAGTCTGCAACACTTAATGCCTTTGTTAGGCATGGGCGGGCACTTAAGTAATGGTATAGAAATGCCGTCAGCAAATTATTTTAATTTGGCGACTTGGCATACAATTAACTTGGTGTATTCGCAAAAAGTTGTCCGAGAAATTCAAGATATTTGCCGCGATATTTCTGATCCTTTATTGCGTTATCGCTGTGACAGTTTTTTACACTTGATTGATCAAAGGGATGGGCACTGGTTGGCATTGAAGGCAGAGGAAGCGAAGATTAGCTTGAGTGATCTCGAAACCGTGCAGATTCCATTAGAGCGACTGCGAAGTAAAAATACGGACGAGGCGCAGCAGATTTTACACATGGATAGAGCGCAACTAGACGCTGCGATTGCCCCTTTGTTTGTCCAACTCAATCAAACGATTGCCAACGCGATTGCCAACGCCGGTGTGAAAAACGCGCAAATTGATACAGTTTTTTTTACAGGCGGTGCCAGTGGTATTCGCGGTCTACGGCAGGACTTAAAGGATTTGCTTCCAAATGCCAAAATGGTGCAAGGCGATGTGTTTGGTAGTATTGGTGCTGGCTTGGCTTGGGATGCTAAACGGCGATTTGCTTAATTAACATTAATTCTCCTGTTATCTGGCGTTGTTTTCCTTGACTTCTATTGTAGGCTTGCACTGAATTTGTTGTTGCTTGGCAAGGTAGTTGCGATATACTGAAAGCACAATTATTTGTGTGAGTTTCCATACATTTGGGGGCAGCATGTCAGAAAATCTAGATGATGACGAGATACTGATCGAAGAAGATCTCGATACGGAAGTCTTGGCCAATATCTCGCAACGCACCTGGAAAATCGCGATCGTCGATGACGACGAAGATGTGCATCGTGCCACGGAATTCTCTCTACTCGACGTCAAAATTTTGAATCGTCGTCTGGAATTTATTCATACGTATTCTAAAGCCGAAACCCATGAACGCTTTGCAGTCGAGTCCGACATTGCCGTAGTTTTATTGGATGTTGTGATGGAGACCGAACATGCGGGTTTGGATCTCGTGTGTTTTATTCGGGATGAACTCAAATGGCGTGATACCCGTATTATTCTGCGCACAGGTCAGCCCGGCTATGCACCAGAAGAAGATGCGATTCGTGATTACGATATCAATGATTACAAAACCAAAAACGAACTCACTCGTAAAAAATTATTAACCGCGCTCACCGCCGCGATTCGTTCTTACGATCAATTGCGAACGATTGAAGCCAGTCGTCGTGGCTTACATCAAATCATTACCTCCAGCGCGGCATTTTCTATGCAAGATGGTATAGAAGGCTTTGCCTCTGGCGTGATTACCCAAATTGCGGCTCTATGCGGTGTTCCCTCTGAAGGTTTATTGTGCGCGCAATGCGATGAAGCATTGCAGTTTGATCATAGTTTTCGGTACAGCGTCATCGCTTCGGCGGGGCATTATCGTAGTTTGATGAATCGACCGATTGACGAGATTGATAATCCAGTAATACGCGATGCCTTGCGCCGCGCATTATCAGAACGAAGGTCTCTGTTCGAAGAGCACAATATGACGCTGTATTTCTCCGGTAGGGGAAAGCGAGCGATTGCCGCCTTTATCGAATTACCTTTTGCCTTGTCTTCGATTGACCAGCAATTGCTGGAGATTTTTTGCTTTAATTTGGGAGTTTGTTTAGATAATCTGGGCTTGGTGAGCCAACTCAAGAGCTATGCGTTCCGCGATCAATTGTTGATGTTGCCGAACCGGCTCAAGTTCATTGAGCAAATCGGCACAATGATCGAAAAGCGCACACCAGATCAGATGGTGATCTTGATCGATATTGACGATTTTGCAGAGATCAACGACGTACTTGGTCATCGCTATGGAGACCTCTTGTTGCGGGCGGTGGCGACACGTTTGCAATTAGCTTTGGGAGAGCGATTATTTTTGGCGCGGATTGGCGGTGATATATTTGGATTGCTCGGAAATAGCGCAGCGCTGCAGCCAGATGATTTGCAAAAGTTGTTTGTTGATCCCTTTATTATTGACGATACCTCCCATGCGGTATCGATGTCGATGGGGATGGTCGCTTTAGATTCTTATGCGCAATCCGGCGCGGATGTCTTGAAGGATGCCAGTATCGCTCTCAAACGTACCAAGGGATATCAGCGCGGTTCGCACACCTTATTTACTCGCGAGATGGGAATCGAAATTCGCGAGCGGTCGGTGTTGATGCAGCACTTGCATAAGGCTTTCGATGCGGAACGCTTGTATTTGATGTATCAGCCGCAAATTGATTTAAGTAGTCGGCGCGTGATTGGTTTTGAAGCGCTATTGCGTTGGCGGACTGATGATGGACAAATGATACCGCCGACGGATTTCATACCTTTGGCTGAACATTCAGGACTCATCATTAGCCTCGGAGCATGGGTCTTGCGCACAGCTTGTTTCATGATGGCACAATTACTGGAGAAGGGATTCCAGCTTGATCGTATCGCTGTAAATGTTTCGGCAATTCAATTTCG
>JAYVHZ010000395.1:0-2755 GCA_043770645.1 Undibacterium sp.
CATCCACAATCCATGTGTTCACAATTTCTTTCAAAATGCTGTAGCTGATGACAGCATGTTTCGACGGATTGTAATCATCCTTTTCAAAAATATTGCTAAAGGTTGTTCCTGGATTGCCGTGTGAAATTGCTCGATTTAACGTACCCTGAAATCGCTCAATTTTCCCTTTGAACCATGCTACTTTTCGTGGTGCGTAATGTATCTCCATACCTAGGGAATAGCAGGCATTCTCTAAACTGTTGCTGTGAAATTCCAAGCCGTTATCGACTACGAGTTGACCCATTACGCCGTGAGCATTCCAGGCATTTTTTATGTTTGGAAAATCGGCATTTAAATTTGCCTTTGGCAGGAACGCTTGGCGAAGGCATTTCGACACGGTGAGGTAGCTTGGTGGCTCAAAACCAATGTGTATTCCAAGTATGCATCGTGTGTAGTCGTCGATACACACAGTAAGCCATGGGCGACCAAGCGGTAGCCGTGTCTTATCATCGACTACAAATAAATCTAGTGGAGTGTGGTCAATCTCAGCACGTTCGAGCGGTGCATTCGTTGTTCTGTGGCCTAACACAGTGCGGAATTTTTTTGTTGCAGCGGTTCTGCCATGGCGAGCGCAATATGAATCGAAGGCGTCTATTTTTTCAATGGTATGTTTTACCAATGAACGAGAAGGCATTCGTAGTTGCAACTCCTTTGGACGAAGCTTGTTCTCGTGAATGACTAATATTTTTGCGAAATCTAGCGTACTCTCGATTGTGCCGCGCTCTAAGGAGAGATACTTTTTTTCAATAGCCTTCATCACAAAATCGATAAGTTCGGCATCATATCTTGGGATGGAATTTCCCTTGCGTTCGTTTCTATCGATTAAAGAACGAATATCTTTGCCAGATTGTAGATACCGATTTTTCCATCTAATGACAGCTGTGGCACCAGGCGCTTTAGCTGGTTGCTTTGTCTTCTCCCAAGTCGCCTGCGTAATAGATTTGACCAGTTCACGATTGCTAGGCAAGTCAATTATTTTTAAAACGTATATTCTACGTAGCTTCGCTATCTCCCATTGTTGTTGAGAGTAGTGCACGTGAAATTGGGGTGTCACGTTTGGTGTAGATTCGATTGCCGTGAATTTAAGCTGTTCAGAGGCATAAAGTTCGAGCAGCGATTGAATACTAAATTCATGAACGCGTTTTGTTTTTAGTTCTTCGGCTTGCCAGATTTCATTTTCTATTTTGCGCGTGAGTTCGTAAGTGGTTTTATTGATTGTGAACCGTACACCGGACTGGAATGCAGATGTGCTCATGGTGCCACTCTTAAATCGTTGCCTGAGCTATTGAGAACATTGCATTTGCAATTGGCTCATCAACATTGCAAGTAAGTTCTCCTTTGAGGAAAAGGTGAGCGAGTACATGGCGACCGCGAACGCCTAAATCACCTCTTGCTGCAGAGTTCCAACTGATTGTGTTAGTGCGCTCTAGAATTTGTCGTACTAGTTCACGTTCTGCACTTGAGATGTCCGCTCTTCCAAATTTTAAGATTTCTTGAATATTTCTCAGACGAGGTTGCTTGGCTAATTCTTCACCAAGAACCACTCGATATGCAAAGCCCAGGTGTGGCAAGTGTTCAGTTAGAAATTTTGTTCTTTGCGCTACTGTTCGTGCTTCGCTCGCAGGCTTAATTTCCCATAGTTCTGGTCCATTAGCGGTTGTCACGAGAATATCCGGGTGGTGACGATGCGTCTCGCCGTTAAGCCTAAAGTAGATTGTTAGGGGTTGTTCTTGGAAGCTTGTAATGGATGCGTTCGCATCAATCAACCTGAATGCATTAAGCTCGTTATGAGACTCCCATTGCATCATTCGACCCATCTTCCAGCTTGGATACTTGCCCGTTGGTCTGGCGCGGGAGCGTGTAACAATCTTCCGAGAACGACCGCTATCGTTTTCAGGGAATTCAAGTTTTAAAATTACATCTCCGGTCATATCTATCACCGTCTTTCGATGCGATTCTTTTTTAACAACTTCAAGATGCTTATCCAAGTCTTCCATTAACGTTTCCTATATTGAACTAGCCGTGTGGCTATTGTTCGTATAGGACTTGTTTTCGATGGAAATCGATGAATTACCATTAAGGTCTCATATGTGAGACTTTAATCTATTTTTGCGAGATGTAAATCGCTTTCTTATCGTCTAGGTGATAAGTTCTCTTTATGGATTGGGAAAACGAAGCTCGTCGAATTGTTAAGGCTGAGCTCGCGCGTCGTGGATTGACTTACGAGCGCTTGGCAAAACGCCTAAAAACGATTGGAATCAATGAAACGGAAAGGTCTATCGCGAACAAGATGTCGCGAGGCACCTTTTCGTTCGTATTTTTTTTGCAATGTATGAAGGCAGTTGGGAATCATGAAGTCGCCTTTAGTATTTCTGTGAACCCAGAGTCATTAAGAGCTCAAATACTTGAACGTGATACAAAGGATAACGGTCTCTAAAGTCGTTGAAGCATCTTTCGCGATATTAAATTGTAGATTTTAAATATTAATTAGATAAGTTATTTCATTATAAATTTTGAAAATAATGCCAGTGAATTTCAATGGCATTATTCATTTAATCATAACCACTGGCATTATTCAGAAAGACACTAAAATCCTATCCCACTTAATGGCTTCTTTCCCTAACGCATGGCCACTTGATTATAAATCTAGGTTTCAAACGAAAAGGGCGCCGGATGAAACAGCTTTTGCGCATGGAATCTTGCCGTTTTAGGATGG
>JAYVHZ010000396.1:0-4014 GCA_043770645.1 Undibacterium sp.
TGTGATAGCACTATTCACACCACCGATACGCGCCTTAACATAAATGAGTCTGAGTTGAGCGTCGGGAATATTCATGTTAAGCAAGCTGAAATATTTCGCAATAACAAAGTCCTCACAATCTGCTTTTCTTTTTGCCAAACTCTCAAGTGGTGTTGCCCAATAATCCGATTGCCCCCATCCCTCAATGTCTTCGACGTAAGTTAATTTGCGATTGAAGAATTGATTAATTTTCTGCAGCTTAAGTTCATTTGATATATCTATGCTATTAGCGATCAATGTTGACCATTCATTAAAAATTTGTTCATCACCACCTAAAGAACGCAAACTTGTCCGCAATCGATCCCAATTAATTCCATGCGAGCTTAACGAAAACAAAATGCCAGCAATAAGCACACTTATCGCAAGCACTTTTTTTCGATAGCGTCGTCGCGTAAAAAAAACTGTGGGCAATTTAAGCCTGATCTATGTTGTTGAAACACATGTGCAGTCGGCAAAATGTCAAAGCACGGCTGATTTCATCTTAATTTGACCATGAAAAATAAGCTAGTCTCCATTCTTTAGATCGTTAAAATCCCTCATAGCGGGGCATTTTGCCACCGAAGTAGAGTTGTTTAATTTCTAAAGATTACAATCCATATCATGTCGATGAAAATCGTATTTTCTATTCTACAAGAAAAGTGCTTCCTATGAGAAACATTAACCATCATAGATGAGGTAAGGCTAAATCAGTCACCGTAAAAACCTGTAAAAAAACCTGCATGAAAACTAATGCAGGTTTTTTTAGATAACTATTTCTTTCTTTGAATTACCATTGCTTTGCATTTGGGCCAAATACAACTTCATTCACGATCTGCCACTTCCCATTAATCTCTTCCCAGAACAAGGTCTTTTCTAGAGAATCTTGATAGTTTGCGGAACGATATTCTTGGTGGAAGGATGTTGTCGCATGTTTGTCATCTTGCATAACAAACTTAATATCTGATAAATCTAAACTAATCTTTTCTGCTCCCATCAAGCGAGCACGACGCGCTGCTTTCCACGAGTCTCTAGAGGTGTATTTTTGCGAATAGAAATTGAAGTAGGCATCAGGCTGCATACTGACCCAAGCCTCGCGCCAACCTTTTAGGAAAGTTAAAATGGTCGAACGGGATGTTGCTAGATGACTGGCGCTTGGCGCTGTAGCTTTTGCAGTCGGCAATGTGGTTTCGGCGGGCAAGGGCTTGATTGCTGGCTTGCTAGGTTCTAAGTTGCTCAAGCCTTCCATTGCGCGCTGGTCAAGTTGCGTTTTATTAACAACATAAATTTCAGGTGCTTCGATTGGACAATTAGCTGCTGCTGAATCAGTATTACTGTCCATTTTTTTCAGTGCATCAGTGCCGTCATCTCGGCGCGCGAGTCCCAAAGCAGAATAGAGTTTCCCCATGCCTGCCTGCGTTCTTGCGTAGGCGTAAAACAAATCAATTTCAGCATTGGAAAATGAACGTTTAGCTTGGAATAATTCATTCTCTGTATCCAGCAAATCCAAGAGAGAGCGCTGGCCGATATCAAATTGCTGACGATAAGCGTCGCGCGCCTTTTCAATGGAGAGCTGATGCTGATCGAGGAAGTTTAATTGATCAGTGAGTTTTCGTGTGTCGTTATAAGCTATGGCTAAAGTTTGACGAATGTCGCGGCAAGTCTTGTCGCGCAAATCACGTGCCAAATTTAACTGATCGGCGGCTTCTTGTACTCGAGCTTTGTCGCTGCCACCATTGAACAAATTCCAGGACATCACAAATTCAGCAGAGTTGTTATTGGTACGACCTGAAACGAAATTAACATTGTTGCCACGTTCTGCTCTCGCCTTAAAATCAAGCCGAGGTTGATATGCCGATTTTCTAGAACTCATACCGCTATTAACTGATTCGATATTCTCTATGCTTGCCATCAATGCTGGATGGCTAGTGAATGCAGTGTTTAAGGCGCTAACAACTGAGCCTGGCACGCCATTTGATAGATTACCCAAGCTTTCTAACTCTTTGGATGGCATGGTGCCAACTAAACGTTGAAATCTTGCACTAACATCGTGCAAGTTTGAGGTTTCAGTGACTAAGTTTGCTTCGGCTAAAGCAAGCCGGCCTGAGATTTGTTCGAGATCAACTCGTCGGCTCACGCCAGCTTTGGACTTGGCTTGAATTTGTTCAAAGACTGCGCGATGACGTACATAATTGTCTTCTGAGAGGCTGACAAGTTTGCGAAACCGTATCACGTCGGCATAAGCCCGAACGACTTCGAGGGCAATTGTTTCGGAGGTATCTTGTAATTCAAAAAAACGAACCTGCTTTAGATGATCCAATTGTTTCACCTGATTTTTTGTCAGGAATCCGTCATAAATCATTTGATTCAAACTGATCGCAGTGGAGGTGCGATTTAACTCAGATTTACCTAGACGATTATCTCGATTGTCTCGACCAGTATCAGCCGTTAAACTGACATTTGGCAAATAACCACCAAAAACGGCGTCTCGACCGGAACTGGTTGACTGAAAACTATGCCACTTTGCTTGCACCTCAGGATTCGTAAGAATCGCTTTTTGCGCGGCATCTTTCAGAGTCTGTATTTGCGCATCAGCACACAAAGTCGCTGACGCTAAGCTGATCGCTAGACTAATTTTTTTCAGATGTGGTGACATGTTCTTCTCAAAAAGGTCAAGTTTATGTTGGAGCGAAAGATAGCAGAAGTTGATCGACAGTTACAAGAAATCATGTTGCTTTTAACGATATTTGTCAAAAATTCACACATCTGATGCCCTATGGAAACTTCGGGGGGAGCTTTACACGTAAATTTTACACAGAGACTCTCGAGCTGCTTTTAGTGTCGTTTCAATCACTGAGTCTGAGTGACTAGCTGAGACAAATCCTGCTTCGAAGGCAGATGGAGCAAGATATATGCCACGTCTTAGCATTTCATGGAAAAATTTCTTAAATAGCTCTGCATTCGCTTGCATCACTTGATTGAAACTATTGGGAACTTCTTTGCAGAAATACATGCCAAACATGCCGCCAACTGAGTCTGCACAGAAGTCAATATTTAGTTCCTTGGCAATAGCATTTAGGCCATCGACTAATTTTTGTGTTTGAATAGTTAAATTGGTATAAAAATCAGGTGTTTGAATTAACTTTAGCGTTGTTAAGCCTGCGGCGACTGCGACGGGGTTGCCCGACAATGTGCCTGCTTGATAGACGCCACCGAGCGGGGCGAGATTTGCCATGATTTCTGCTTTGCCGCCGAAGGCGGCAACCGGTAAACCCCCGCCAATGACTTTTCCTAAGGCGGTCAGGTCAGGTGTGATGTTGTAGAGTGATTGCGCTCCGCCAAGTGCAACGCGGAAACCGCACATAACTTCATCAAAAATCAAGATGCTTCCATGATCCGTGCACAAACGGCGCATGGTTTGTAAAAATGCTTGTGTTGCTTTAATGAGATTCATGTTGCCAGCAACTGGTTCGACAATGACACAGGCAATTTCACTGCCAAATTGTTGAAATGCAGCTTCTAGCTGATCGCAATCGTTGTAATCTAAGACCAATGTATGTTTAGTGAAGTCTGCTGGTACGCCAGAGGAGGTCGGATTGCCGAAAGTGAGAAGACCGCTTCCAGCCTTCACCAGGAGCGAATCCGCATGACCGTGATAGCAGCCTTCGAATTTGATAATTTTGTCTCGTTTTGTGGCCCCTCGAGCTAAACGTAAGGCACTCATCGTCGCCTCAGTTCCACTTGAAACTAACCTTACTTGCTCTATTGAGGGGACTAATTTGCAAATTTCCTCTGCCATCAATATTTCAGCTTCGGTTGGCGCACCGAAACTTAAGCCTTGTGCTGCAGCATGTTGAACCGCAGCGATCACTTCTGGGTGAGCGTGGCCTAAAATTGCAGGACCCCATGATCCGATATAGTCGATATACTTTTGGTCGTCAGCGTCCCAAATGTAAGCACCTTCTGCTTTCTTTATGAATCTTGGGGTTCCACCGACAG
>JAYVHZ010000397.1:0-13172 GCA_043770645.1 Undibacterium sp.
TATAAGCAAAAAGAAGCAAGCCACATGCGGGTTTCGAGGGAGTTGAAACAAATTGCATTTATTTTTGCAGTCGGTTATCTTTGCATTTTGTAAAATTAAATCGCGTTAGACATCTATGCGTTACCACGATTTCCATCTTAGCAAATATGAAGTATCAGACAGAGGTGAAACGATCACCCTTCATCTGGTATACGGCTATCCGGGAAAAGAGACAGATCAATCCTGCATAAGATTTTCTGATGTTGTCCTCTATAATTTCGTGCACACTGATAATTCTATAATTACTGACATTGATGAAGTACCGATTCCTGAACTGCTTGAAAAAATCGGTTCTGATGTGATCGAGTGGAATCGAATGTATGGAGTGCGGCTCTGGAAAGATAATCTTCAACATTACAGCCTCATGCTGCAAACTGAAGGCTACAAAGCTTGGTACATTGAGTCTGCAATTGGCTTTTATGGCTTTGTCATTGCAAAGGTTGTGGGTAATGTCTAACAAGACAATCGATCGGACTGGCCGCGATGCGGCTGTGTTCTTTATTAATTTGTGGGCGGCCAGCCGTTCATTTCGGCGTTGAGCACCAATTTGTCATGAGCGGACGTAAAACAGCTCAAACTTTTATTAACGCAATTTAGGAATTAACTCAATGAAGATACTCTCCGCCGTTACACTTACAGCCACAATTCTGATTTCTGGCTGTGCATCTGTAGATATGGCCCCAAAAGCAGAGTCAGCAAAAGCAAAAGAATTTAACCCACCTAGTCAAGGCAATGCTGGCGTTTACATTTATCGTAACAGCTTCGTTGGTCAGTCATTAAAGAAGGACATATGGATTGACGGAAAGTGTATTGGCGAAACTGCGCCAGATGTGTTTTTCTATAAGGAAGTTGAGGGAGGGAAAAATCACAAAATTGATACTGAATCTGAGTTTTCACCAAATACCTTTGAGTTAATGTTCGAAACTAATAAAAATTATTTCATTCGGCAGTACATCAAGATAGGTGTATTTGTTGGTGGCGCGGGACTAGAGCAAGTACCAGAAGAGCAAGGCAAAAAAGATGTCTCCATGCTTGAATTGGCTAAACCAGGAAAGTGTAGCGCGGCACGATAACTGCAAGTTCGATGCCCAACTTGGCGTGCTCGTATGGATGATCGAGTAGGGCGTCAATCGCGATACAGATTTTGCTTTAGGCGGACCTCACTATGCGGCTTATTCGGTCTAGAAATCTGCATAGCATGACATCCGAAAATGACTCGCGAAGTGGCGCTCCCCTCAACCTTGCTGATTGGTGCGCGCGCCTTTCAAATCAGGAAGAAAAATTGGGATCGCGTCTTGACATACCATATTTGATAGCAAGTAGGTTGGGCTGTAAAGCCCAACAGTCGTTTTCCGCGTGGATCAATGTTGGGCTTCGCAGTCTCAGCGCCAACCTACACAAAATCGGCTCAGTGTCATCGGCGCGATTAGTGCAATGTAATCGCACGCATGAGTACGATTAGCCGAAATGGAAGCGACATAATGGTTGTTGCACTTTGTTGAGTAGTGAACGCTGATGCTGTAGAAGACTCTGCTGATAAATGAAAACGAATCATACGTGCGATTACGTTGCCCTAATTGCACCTACGAGCTTATGTTAACATCAGCAAGTAGGTTGGGCTGTAAAGCCCAACAGTCGGTGTCCGTGTCGATCCATGTTGGGCTTCGCAGGCTCAGCGCCAACCTACGCAAAATTGGTTCAGTGCCATCGGTGCGATTAGTGTAATGTAATTGCACGCATGAGTACGATTAGCCGAAACGGAAGCGACATAATGGTTGTTGCACTTTGTTGAGCAGTAAGTAGGTTGGGCTGTAAAGCCCAACAGTCGTTTTCCGCGTCGATCCATGTTGGGCTTCGCAAGCTCAGCGCCAACCTACACAAAATCGGCTCAGTGTCATCGGCGCGATTAGTGCAATGTAATCGCAGCTACGAGCTAAGAGCTTTTAAAATAGACAAATAGTTTTGAAGAAATTTATTCTTCTGCAAATGCGCCTTTCAAATAAAACTTAGTCAGCAACGCCTATGCCAATCACGCCGTTTCATTTTGGTCCTGGAGGAGTCATTCACGCTATCGCGCCGCGGCAGGTGAGCTTTCTCGCTTTCTGTGCTGCAAACGTATTAATCGATGTTGAGCCTTTGTACTATATGATCACTGATCATCATCGTTTGCATCAGTTTTTCCATACCTTTGTGGGGGCGTCTTTAGTGGCGCTCGCTACCTTTATTCTTTTCTTGGGATGTCGGGCGCTTTCACGGCGAATGTGGTTGCCGAATCCGTTCGAATGGCAAAGTTTGAATCTCATTCCTGTAGCCGTCGGTGCGATCGTAGGAACATACTCGCATATCGTACTTGACAGCGTAATGCATACTGACATTACACCGCTAGCGCCCTTTAGTGACCTTAATCCTTTGTTGAGAATTGTGTCTTTGTCGACGCTACACTGGATTTGCATTGGATCAGGTGCAGTCGCTTTACTTATTCTTAGTATCAGGAAAATGATCGTCGCTAAGAATGCAGAATAATAGCCGGTAGTTCGTGCTTTGCAGGTTCAGCGCCAAGACAGGAAATTTATTCGAGATAGTGATTAGGATACCTTCGTTTTTGAATTCAAACTCTCTACGAATCAATATCAGTTTTGTAGCGTTGCCTTGGTGTGTGCAAGGTAGTTAGAGAATACGTTGTGTTTTTCTTGATAGTCGGCTATTTTTCCATTTTGTCAAATTCCTTCGTGTGGGGTATCTATGCCACTTAGCGCACTAGCCGAGGTTATTCTTCAGCCCGTTTTTGAGGCGATCGCGTATGTCTTTGGCTACCTGACAGGTGTCGTTGTTGTTCCCGCTTTTACACTTGGGATGTTTCGGGTCGAGCGTCTACTAGATGACGAGAGGTCGCGACCGAAACTAAAGAATATGCGCGCTGATATGCCGCGACCAAGAGTGATTAGCGCGGATGCGGGTACTGCGTTTGGTCTTTTGTTTTGGGCATTGGTGGCAGTTGCAGTTTATTTTTTGAAGTATCACACCTAAGCTGGGATCGCGCCAACAAGCGCATTCCTAACATTTAATGATGGGCTCCTGTATCTTTACAAGATGCACCATACTTTTCACTAGTTAAGGGGTCTATGATTGGACATTTAGCAAAAATCGTCATCACGGTTTTTTTATTAATTAACGCAAATGGATGCAGCACTGTGAGTATGAAACCAGAGAATGTTAACAATGTCGAGGTAGAGGTTCTTGAAGCGTTTCAGGGCTTGGTTGACGCGAGCGTAGCACTAGATGCTAGTCGTTATTTTGCGTATTTTGATAAAGACAAATTTACTGGTTTAAACGCAGATGGAAAAGTTTGGCATTCCATAAGAAAACTTGAGGAACTAATCGAACCTGGATTTTCAGCGGTTGAAAAAAGTATTTCGCTGGAATTTTTTAATGTCAAAGTGACTGTCATCAATCCAACGACAGCGATCTTGGTGAATGAGTTTAAGCAATCGATGTTGCTCAAAAACGGCAAAGTGGTTGAGCAATCCGGTGGCGGTACACAAGTCTGGTCAAGATCTGAAAGTGCGTGGAAACTTGTTAGCGTGTCCGCAAGCAACGCGAGTCACTAGACGGGTATCACGTGCGCTGCCATCGTACTCTCACAGAATTGAATCCAACATTGATTTCCATAGACAACGAGGTCCTTGCGTAGTCTGGTGCACTATCTGTGCAGTCATGACCAGTAACATCTCGCAGGCTTGCAGTGGTTGCTCGGAAAAATCGAGGCATCGCATGCTCAAGGGCAGCACCAATTTGAGACTTTATAGGAAATAAGCGGAATGACTTTTGAATGGAAATACAATACCGATGGCATCGACTGGGAGGAGCTGTCCGAGCTCTATCGTGTCGCACCGCTTGGCGATAAAAAAGCGTCACATCTGCACAAGGTTTTTTCTAACAGCATGTTTGTCTGTCTGGTCTACGAGGGTTCAATGCTGGTGGCGGCTGGCAGAGCGCTTGCCGATGGCGGCGACTGTTCGTACATCTGCGACATTGCCGTGCACCCAAGTCAGCAAGGTACTGGGTTGGGCAAACAAGTGGTCAATCATCTTGTTGAGGTGTCCCGTGGACACAAGAAAATTATCTTGTACGCGGTACCGGGGAAGGAACCGTTTTATCGAAAATTCGGCTTTCTGCGCATGACCACAGCGATGGCCATTTTTGAGAATCAAGAGCAACAATTGGAACGGGGTTATCTTAGTGAAGATTAAGCCCTCATGCCACATTTCGGTCTTACAACATGATGACACAAACGATGACTGAGCCAGCATTCAAGGTACAACAGATTGACCACATTGTTCTTCGAGTACGCGACGTAGAGCGCTCGATCCGGTTCTATGGCGAGGTGTTAGGTTGTCTTGTCGTCAAACGACGCGATGATCTTGGTCTGGTTCATTTGCGCGCTGGTGCGTCGATCCCGTTTAGGAGCGTGACTGTTAGGTCAATTTTGGATGAGCGTCAACCTAGCTAAGGATTCAACTCAAACACAACATACCGTGAAAGCTTGCTGCATAGACATTCTTCTCTTCAGTTACAATCGGGGCAGAGAATAGCCCTATTGTTGTCTGGAGATTTTTCGTGATCGAACTAATCAACAAGTGCCTAAAATACAAGCGGATTGCGATTTGCGCTCTTATCGTATGGCTAGTATTGATGGTCGGTGTTGGTTTTTGGTTCGTGAATAATGATTTTCGGATTTTTCCCAAACAAAGTATTTCTGTCGCGATGATGACCTCATTGTCAGGACCCCAAAAAGCTTCAGGTCTTTCCATGGTGAAGGCAGTGCAGCTATATTTTGACAAGGTCAATCGCGCTGGCGGTATCGATGGGAAACAGTTGAAACTCGTACAGTTTGATGATGCCGGAAATGCTGAGACCGCGAAACTGCGCGCGGCAGACGCAGTTGCTAGCCCAGTGGTCGCAGGAATTGGACATCTATTGAGTGCAACCTCAGTTGCCGCCGGGCCGATATATCGCGATGGGCACCTTCCTATTATTACTGCCAGTGCGACGAGCGACAAATTAACGGTTGATAATCCCTACTTTTTTCGAAATATTTTCGACGTCTCGAACCAGAGCGAAACTCTCGCGCTCTATGTGAAGAATGTGCTTGGTCAGAAAACTACCAGCATTATTCACTCCAGTGAAGAATTTGGTCTTTCGTTCACGCCGGCGTTTTCTGAGGCATTTGAGCGCATCGGTGGCGTTGTTCGCCATGTTTGGATCTATCAAGACGATGCAGCCTCCATTGATCGTATCGTGAGCGAGCTCAGTGCTGATCGGGATCCAGGGGTTCTGTTGTTGGCCATTTCACCTAATACTAAAGCCAAGAATATGGTGTTAGCGCTGAAACGAAAAAAATTGAATCTGCAAATGATAGGCGCAAGTTCTTTGGGGGCAGACCAGTTTAAAGGGCTCTTCAAAGACGAACCTGAGGAAAAGAAGCAGCCTGGCTATTTCACAGAGGGTATTTTTGCAGTATCGGGATTGATGTTCGATAGCGCACATGAGCACGCAAAAGTATTTGCCGAGGATTACCGACGGGCGTATGGTTCAGAACCCGATCAGCGCGCAGCAAAATATTACGAGACCGCGATGGTCTTGGTCGAGGCTGTGAAGCAAGCCAGTGAAAAGCAGTCGGAGCGCGACGTTAGCAGCTTGCGGCAACGGATTCGCAGCGCCCTTGCCAGTTTCGATTCGCCCACGCGTTCGGTGAAGGGCTTAAATGGACCAGTTTACTTTGATCATCACAATACTTCTGCCGATGTTGTGAGGATGGGGCGGTTTACGCATGATGAGTTCATTTCCGCACCGGAGCAGTTAGTTCGAGTTGAAAACCCTGAGTCGATCGAAATGAACGAGGAAATAGCCGCCGGAAATGCACTGCAAATGGGGGAGAGATTCTTTCGGCGCCAGCATGTCATTTATGCAGGCATCGATTTTAATCAAATTACGGCAATGGATTTCATTCGGCATACTTTTACTGCAGATTTTTTTCTGTGGTTCCGATATACCGCAGGAACGGATGGCCTCACGGCAGTCGAATTTCCTAATGCGATAAGTACGAATTTTCGGCCAGATTCGCCGCAATTGGAACGTACCATCAACGGGCTACACTACCGTCTTTACCGTGTGAAAGGGGAATTTCGAAATGAATTTGATTTTCACGATTACCCCTTTGATCGTCAATCACTGGTATTGCGATTTCAGCATCCGCATTTTCCTATACAGAAAGCAGTTTATGTCATTGATAGTTTGCGGCTAAATTCGCCTGCGTCAAAAGTGGCGCAAAACAGCGCGTTTTCCAACCTGCACCTATGGAGACCCGTTAGTACTCGGTACTTTCAGCAAAACATGGTTCTAAGCTCAACCAACGGAGATCCTTCTGCATTTGAGACAGCGTCGGAGACGCGATTTTCCGTGTTTAACGCGGTTTCTGTTCTTCAACGCCGCACGGAGATTTTTCTCGTCAAATCCTTGCTGCCGCTATTACTCCTTTTGGCAATTGTGTTCGTTACCTTGTATTTCCCCCTCTCGCTCTTGAAAGAGCGAATGACCATTGCGATTAGCAGTATGTTAGCCGGCGCAGTGTTACTAGGCACAATCAACGCTCGTTTAGGGGATACGGGATACACCATCGCGATCGAATACATCTTTTATGTCTTCTTCTTTCTTTGCCTGTTTTGCACAACACTGGCACTGATACTAGAACGATTGCAAGTCAGTAATAAGGACGTGATTCCACGCGTCACGGGCGTTTCAAGGCTGGTATATGCGGTGACAGTATTGCTCACCTTGGCTCTTTATGCGCTTCACTATGGAGGCCTTTTTTTCCTGTAGGTGTTAACAGGCTCTAAGCCTCTTAAGCCGAATTTCAGCTTACAACATGATTACACTAACTATGACTGAGCCAGTATTCAAGGTGCAACAGATTGACCATATTGTTCTTCGAGTACGCAATGTAGAGCGCTCGATCACCTTCTATGGTTAGGTTTTGGGCTGTCTTGTGGTCAAATGACGTGATGATCTTGGCCTAGTTCATTTGCGGGCGGGTGTCTCGATGATTGACCTTGTCGCCGTTGATGGGCGTCTTGGAAAGCGGGTGTGGGCCAGCAGCAGGAATGGAAGCGCGAAACGTCGACCATTTGTGCCTATGTGTAGAACCCTTCGATGAGCCTAGCTTGATTCAGCATCTAGCAATGCACAAGGTGCAGCCGCGGGGGCCCGCTGAAGATAATTTTCAACTCAAAGGTCCATCAAATTGGGAATAGTCTGTGTCGGCTAACGAATGAGGCGAGATCGCGGCGCACCGTGATTACGATCTGCATCGCTTGTTGGATGAGTTCAGTTTATTGTGAGAAGCCGTAGGTTGGGCTGCAAAGCCCAACATCCTAGTTCCGTGTCGATCCATGTTGGGCTTCGCAGGCTCAGCGCCAAGCTACCCGATAGCTTCCTCAACATCTGACAACTTTCCTCGCTGCATAAACACTTGCAAACATGTCTCAGTGGCGACGCGTAACTGCTGCCACGCTGGTGCAAGCTGTATGTATTCCAGTGCTGGTAGCGGGCGAACTAGTGTGTTGTGAGTCTCTTGCCAGATCGCTTGAAACTGCGTGATGGCATCTCTCTCGGATTCTGAGAAGGTTGGGACTTTGAGTTCTTGTTGCCAATTCGGGCTGACCCAGTCTGCCCATTGCTCTAGGACTTCGGTGGCGACGTGTAGTTGAGGTGATTGCGCTTGAAATTCTTTTTGGGCTTGGAATGAGGCGGCGATTTCTAGGTAGTCGATTAGGTGATTTCTGACGCGTTGTAAGAGTACGCGTTCGCTAGGGCGGGGGCTGCTTGTTGACATAACTTCTTCCGGCTTTTGACTTGATCATGGGCGTAAAAAAATAAAGCATGAGACGGCAAAGCCTCATGCTTTATCGATCGCGAGAAATTATTTCGCGCGGACTTTGCCTAGTGGATCGCCGGCTTTCCATGCTGGCATTTTAACGGCATCGGCAACAGCACGTCCAAGATTTAAAGTGAATTGCGCTTGTTGCACCATGCCGGATAAATCCCAGCTAGCATCGTATTCATCGCTAACTTGGTGATAGCGCTTGCTGTACGCTTTGGCTTTTTCTTTAGCGCCTTCGGGATCTTTTATGTAGTCCTTACCACCACCGATAGAAAATGCTGGTACGCCGGCTTTCGCAAAACTGAAGTGATCGCTGCGGAAATAGCCGCCCGCTAAATCTGGCTGTGCTGGGGCGATTTTTAAATTCATGGACTTCGCCACTTTTTCTGCAATCGCGCCTAATTCTGTGCGCTCACTGCCTGGTGTGCTGACATCACGGGTGATGCCGACAAAATTCAAACTATCCAGATTCAGATTGGCTGCGGTTTTTTCTAGCGGCCATAAGGGTTGCGCTGCATACAAGGCGCTGCCCAATAGTCCTTGTTCTTCAGCTGCTACCCACAAAAACATTTGGCTGCGTTTGCCTGGAGATTGAATCGCGGCTTTTGCCATGGCTAACAGACCAGCGGTGCCAGAAGCGTTATCGACCGCACCGTTATAAATGGTGTCGCCGGTTGTGCCTTGTTTGCCTAAATGATCCCAATGCGCGCTATAGATGATGACTTCATCTTTTAACTTTGGGTCGGTACCAGGTACGACGGCGGCGACATTGTATTGCTCGAGTTGACGAATCTCAGCTTTGGCTTCGCCTGCTAATTTGGCATTGAGGCTGACAGGTTTGAAGTCTTGCTGTTCGGCGGCAGCGCGTAATTTGTCTAAATCCTGACCTGCGCCACTGAATAATTTACGAGCGGTATCTTCGCTGATCCAGCCTTGGAAACTGGTGCCTGGTGCAGCGCCGCTTAATTGGAATTTTTCTACCGTACCGCTGTTTTGCACTACTGACCAACCGTAGCTGGCTGAGGCATCGGTGTGAATTAAGAGCACGCCAGCAGCGCCGCGACGCATCGCTTCTTCATATTTGTAAGTCCAGCGACCGTAGTAAGTGAGAGCTTTGCCGCCAAAGCGCTTGGCATCGTCGGCTGTTGGTTGTGGATCGTTGACCATCATGATCAAGAGCTTACCGCGCATGTCTTGGCCTTTGTAGTCGTCCCATTTTTCTTCTGGTGCGCTAATGCCATAACCGACGAACACGATTTCGCTATTCATTTGATGTGAGGCTTGTGCGTCACCTGGTGCCCATACCCAGTCTTTACCAAAATCGAGGGCCAGTGGTGAGCCGCCAGCGATTAATTGCACACTACTTTGTTGTGGCAAAGCGCGGACACCAGCGATTTTGACTAATTGGCGATAGCTGTTGCCATTGCCGGGTTTTAATCCCAAAACTTGTGATTGGCTTTCTAAATATTGTACGGTGAGGTCACCGCCGCGTTGACCGGTACCACGGCCCTCAAAACTATCGGATGACAACAATGCCATATGGGCGCGCAGTGGGCCTTCTTCTACCATCGCGGTTTTGTTGGCGCGCACTTTTTCGGCGGCATGGATTGGGAAGGCAATTGCCAGACTCATTGCGAGGCTGCTCAATAACAAGCGATTTTTCATGATGCTCCTAATTTTTAGTATGTGGGGTGGTGGAATTGCGGCGCTATTTTACCTGCATACTGACCTTTGGGCTTGTCAGAAGTTCCTTGATCAAAACGACTACCGAGATCAAAAAAACAAGTCTAGTGTGCGGTCTTGTCGCGGAGAATTTCGTTTGAATATGGCGCCAACTTGGATGGGATGATTCATTTGCCGCGACCATGTGACCAATCTAATTTGGTGTCGGGATCTAAAGAGGTTTTCACGACGATATGGCCTTGGGCAACTTGTTGCTCGACCTCGAGCGCGACATTGGTAATGTGCCCTTTGGCATAGTAATTGCCGAGTAAAAATAAACCCACCCAAGCGTTTCTGCCGCCGTGTTTGGCTGCATAAAGGCATTGATCGGCAATATCGACGACTTGTTCCCACGTGAACGACTCGACGGAAGTCGGAATAAACGGATACGTGGTCAAGCCTATCGAGCAAGTGCGATGCAAAGTTTTACCATCGGGCAAATCAAAACGATGCTCAGCGATGCGGGTGCGGATGCGTTCTGCCAGGACCTCGGCTTCGAGATAATTGGCATTGCGAGCGACGATCAAAAATTCCTCACCACCCCAACGAATAATGGTGTCGGCCTCGCGCACAGCATCACGCAAAATCGCAGTGGTTTGGGTTAATACCAAATCGCCGGCGGCATGACCAAATTCATCATTCACCGATTTAAAGTGGTCGATATCGACCATCATAAAAATGATATCGATATTGAGTGAGGCGCGATTGATTTCGCTACCCTCCAGTTGTTGATAGGCGCGATTCACCTGCGCAATGTCTTCAGCTATGACCATGTTGAGGTAACGACGATTGCGTAAGCCAGTCAGATGATCGGTCAGGCTTTGCTCTTCCAGCATTTTGCGGGATAGCTCTAATTCGCGAGTCCGTTCTTGAACTAATTTTTCCAATTTTCTATTGGTTTTACTTAAACGCCATAGACGCCAACGAACCACGCCGACGATCAATAAGGCTAAGAGAAAAAGGTAGAGAGTGTATGCCCACCATGTTTGAAACCATGCTGGCAAGACTTTAATTGAGAGACTTAATTGCTCTTCGCTCCAGTCGCCAATCCGATTCGAACCACGTAACAATAAGCGATAATTTCCGGGTGGGAGGTTGGTGTAAGCAGCGAGGCGACGGCTATAGTCCGTTTCTACCCAGGTCTTGTCATAGCCTTCTAATCGATAGGCATAACGATTGTGCTCAGGCGCTGAAAAGTCTAAAGCCGCAAATTCAACGACGATGCTATTGGCATCGGGTTGTATCAGAATTTTTTTCGCATTTGGACCGCTCAGACCAACATGGCTGGCGGCGAGATTTTTTCCACCTAGCTGAATATTGGTGACGACTATGGGCGGTTTGTAATTGTAAGTTTTGACTAGCTCAGGACGAATCACGGTGAAGCCGCCGACGCCGCCGAATATCAGCTCACCACTTTGCATGCGACTGCCTGAATTGCTCCAATAGCCAGTAATAGCGACACCATCCGATCCGACAAAAGGATCAACTTGCATGGTGTCTGGACGAATGCGGACAAAACCTTCGTCGGTACTCGCCCAAATGTTTCCTTGGCGATCTTCTAAAACTTTGTTGACCAAGTCGTTTGGTAGTCTTTCTTTTTTACTAAAGTGTTCGAAGACAAAAGGTGGAGCCGCACTTGGTGTGCGTAGTAAACTTAATCCGCCACCTTGGAGTCCGACCCAGAGCCAGCCACGAGAATCAAATAACATGCTCGCTACATTTCGATGGGCGAGGCTGTCGGTATTTTTGGGATCGGGCGCCAAATTCAGCAGTTCTTGGGTATTCGGGTTAAATCGAAAAATCCCGTCTTGCAAGGTGCCTATCCAAATCGAACCATCGCTGGAGCGTTGCATATCCGTGATAAATTTATTGGCGATGGGTGCCGCCCAAGCTGGTCTATTGCCCTTTCCTAAATGCGCCTGTTTTAATGCGACTTCCCACAAGCCTTCGGGGCCACCAATCAATAAGTTTTCTTCATGTTGTAACAGTGCTGCAATACGTAGGGATGGATTTCTTGGGCTAAGCGGTAAATGTTTGGCGCCATAAGACTTGTCGATGACATACAAGCCTTTGTCGCTTCCCACGAATATTTGTCCATCGCTCGTCGGGTAAGAGGTAAAGATCGCGCTTTGCGGTAATGCGGATTGCAGTCTGTTTTCATTCGCTTCGATATGTTTGAATTGAGTCGTGTTTGCTTCCAACACATTGATGCCATGATTTTGCGAACCAATCCAGACGTCACCGTTATTGAATCCAAAGACAGAGAAAAAATCAATGCCGATCAAACCGTGGCTACGATTCTCACCACCGTAAATACTTAAGAAGGCGCTCGAAGAGGGATCGTGCATACTCAATCCACGTTGACTTCCAACCCAAATCAGGCCAGAGCGATCACGCAAAATTGACCAGATAGAATTATCTGGCAGACTGCTTTGGCGCGTCGGCTCATTTTTGATCGATTTGGTTTGTAAAGTCTTGGTATTGACCATAATAATGCCCTTACCGTAAGTCCCTAACCAAATTTCGTCGGGACCTGTTCTTTTAATCGTAAAGATATTTTCAGTGCTCGTGACGAGTTCTCGACTGCCACTCTTTTGTACCAATAAGCGGCTAATTAAGGGGGTATTGGTTTGCTCTTTGGTATCCAAGAAAAAGGCTCCAGCTTCAAAAGTGCCTATCCAAAGACGTTGATCGTCACTTAAACCTAGACTGACTATCCTTTGTACTTTGCCTTCTTCTAAAGGTAAACGAACTTTGATAAAGCTATTATTCTTTGCATCGAATTTTGCTAAGCCTTGGCTAGTAGCGACCCATACGCCACCTTGTTGATCCACCACGACGCTGCGAACGATATCGCTTGGCAGGCTATTGGGATTATTCGGATCATGCCGGAATTGTCGCACCTGGCCCGTTTCTGGCTGGTAGTGATTGAGACCGCCACGGGTTGCTACCCACAAGCCGCTTTTGCCGTCACCCGTAATGAAACTGACTGTCACATGACTGATGCCAGTCGCGCCCACTGGTACCCTGATAAAGCTATCAGTTTGGTGGTCATAACGCGATAGTCCACCGCCATTGGTGCCTATCCAGAGGCGATTGCGACTGTCCTTATAGATCGACATCACATAGTTGTCGGGCAAGCTGTTGAAGTTATTGGGAATTGGTAAGTAATTGCGAAAACGGTAACCATCCCAACGCGCCAAGCCGCCTTGCGTTCCCACCCAGATAAAGCCTTCGCCATCTTGTTCAACTGCAGTCGCGCTAAATTGTGGAAGTCCTTGCTGGGTTGAAAAATGATGAAACACCATATCCGCCATACTGGCCCAGTCATGCGAAATCGGGGTGCTATTTTTGTTGTTATCGGTGGCGGTGCTGACAATTGCCGACGCGCCAAAAGACAGTAAACTGCTGAAAATAAAACAAAGTAAGAAGCGGGAAGGGCGGCCAGCGGCTAATGTCATCTCAAGAAAAT
>JAYVHZ010000398.1:0-12844 GCA_043770645.1 Undibacterium sp.
AAACGCCTCCTGCCGCGACAACCACAACACCTGACAGCCTAGCAACAACTAGTCCAATCGACACTACAACATCACAGCTTGCCGCAACGTCATCGGTAAGCCTAGCAGCAGAAGTGATGCAACAATTTCTCACGGACGACACCAAACTGCGTGAAGTGAAGGACTTTATGACGACAACCGCCCACACTTATCTTGGGCTGCTGTCGGCAAACTTAATTCGTCGCATCGAACATGCCAAGGATGCGCCGCAATTAATCGCCATGTTGGGACAATGGCATATGGCTTTGTGTGACTCGAAACATGGTAAACGATTTGCAGCAAGCTATTTGGATCAAATTTCAGCGATATTGCGGGGCGAGAATCTGACGCAGTTCAAGTGACACGCCTGAACTATCGCATCCCTAAAAATTGAAAACACAATGAAGCATGTTAAGCATGCATGACTTGTGTTTAGTCAAACTCATGAACTAGTCATCTTTCGATTATTTCGTCTTAGGTTTTTATTTTTAAAGAAAACTTCACGGTCAAACTGAAGGGTTTACTGCGTCAAAGCGAACTCGATGCAGCAATTATGGCTTTGCCTTTGCCAGATCATGTCATGATGGTCAATCCTCAGGCCATCGCCAAAGCAAGAAAAGATGAAATGGGAAATATTGTGGTCGAACGCAAAAACCATCCAGAACAACTTAAAGTCAGTGAGACTTATGCCTGGCGTTTTAAAGGCATGTAAATCTCATCAGAATTGTGTTTTGCTTCACTGCTGTTTCCATTCTGCCCAAGGCTCATTACACTCTGTGTGGGATCTGCTCCCACTACGATCAGGCAAGATAAACGTTCTCATTATCATCATGCCCTTCCAACCCTAGAAGCGATAACTGAGTTCGCAAGTGTTTCAAATCACTTTAAAGACCCGAGCTCTCGTGTCTTTCAAAGCAAACCATATCTCGCGAACATCATTAGCGCCATTGCGCCAGAAAAATCACGATATTGCGTCGATTCGAATTTTGTATGAGCCACTTTGCGTTTTTATTCCGCATTAGTCAGTAGGGAAGATCAAAACCAGTTTGTTTTTATCTCCAGCACATTTTGCACGGGACATGGCTGTCTATCCCCCATCAAAATGTATCGACTACAGCATCCATTTCGAGGGCTATATATGAAACCAATGAAACCAATCAACTCATCATTACATCATTCTTTTTTGCGCGGTATGTTTATGGCGATATGCATCTTAAGCATGAACACATCCGCTTTTGCAGAGAAGATTCCAGGCGTGGCATTCGATGCCAATTTCAAACCAGCGGAACGCGCCAATTCCATGCTCAAGCTTGTCAATTCGCACGGCACTGGCCTGGGCGATATTAAACGTGCGGCCATTAGCTCATTTCAAGTGCAGTTTGTGACCGCTGGTGCAGCCAGTGCCAGTTCTTATGAAATTGGCAAACCCGGACGCGCTAGTGTGAATTCGATGATTAAGTTAGTGGGATTGGAACCCACCGACTTTCAAGCAATCACTGACCAGCTGCATACGCAATTTATGCGAGATCTGAGTGCTATGAAGATCGACGTCGTCCCTCACGACCAAGTACTTGCCGCTCAAGCCTATCAAAAAATGGCCGCCAGTGGCAAGCCTTCCCCCGCAGAAACCAGAACCAAAGATACCTGGTCTAGCGTGTATGCCCCGGCTGGCTTGGCGGTGTACGGCGTAGGCTCAAGTAGCACGGCAATTTCCCTACTCGCAGGTTTTACTGCGATGAGTGACGTGATGAGTACCATGTCCGGCAACTTGGAGCTGGCAAAGGAACTAGACGCCAATCTCATCACGGTACGTTTGGTCGTGAACTTCGTCGATACCAAAAGCAGCGATAGCAGCTGGTTTAGCCGCAGTTCAGGCGAGGCAAAAGTCTCCTGGGAGTTCGGCCCGTCAGTCGCAGCGGGTGAATCCATGATGAGTATTAGTAGCCCAACGCAGAATATGACAATGACTTTACAAGCGCCTCTTCTCATCGATGGTAGCGCCTTTAAAGAAATTAAAGATACAACATCGGTCGCTGGCAATGTGGGACTTGCTTTGCTCTCACTCGCCATCGGCGGTGGCAACAGCGCGACGGCGGTTTCTAAAGACGCCATTGCGGATCCTGAAAAATATCGGACGCACGTCAGTGCTGGTATCGGTGCAGTGAGAGAGATGTTTATGGAGCGTCTGCGCGTTGGAAAATGATGCGCACTATTTTCTCGATCCTCGACTTTTTTCAACTGTTTGGCTTATCCAATTAGGAACGATCATGACACAAAACGCTATGTTGATATGTACTACGATACCCGAACTAAGCAGCTACAAAGCTAGGCAAACGCTACCCCTAGTCAGTTGCTTGTTATTAGCATCAAGCTTGATTTACACACCTTATTCAAACGCACAAACCGAACAACAAAAAAGGCAAACTGCGGAATACAAGCGACTGAGCGAAGCAACCCAAAGAGCTTTTGCGATTCCAAATCGTCCTGCGCCAGTGCTTAACGATACCAAGAAGGCTGCGGGTAGCGCAAACTCAGGCAGCAAGCAAAGTAATGGCAGCGGTAATAATAGTGGAGCAAATTCTGATGCCGGCTCTAACTATTCAAGAGACAGTGGCTCGGAGAATTTTAGCTGGGCGGACACTAGCCACATCAATCGACAAAGGGAAGCAGGTGTCAGAAATGATGCTCTGATTTCTGCGTTTGAAGCCAAGCTAGAGAGAATGGAAAACCTGATCAAGCAAAGGAATTTAAGCAAGAGTAAAGAGAATTATCAAGCGCTGTTTGCTTGTGCGATAGATGCAGGTTTGGATCCATATACGGCAGGCAGAATGCTGGGTTTTGACGCCGATGAATACCAAGCGATGCTGGATCGCCAAGCCAGCAAAAACCCTAAAGCCTCCAGTCTGTTTGAAGGTAGCAGCAAAAGCAAATGTGATGGCGAATGTAAAGAAACTCTCTACTATAGAGATAAATCTGGGCGCTACCTCGGCAATACGGAAGGCGGCAGGCCGCACGGCAAAGGCGTGTTGACCCTATCGAATGGCGATCAATTTATCGGCACTTTTGTCGAAGGCACTTTACAAGGCGATATCGTCTTGCGCTTTGCGGATGGAAATGTGTATGAAGGTGGCTTCTACCGCACTGAATTTTTCGGACAAGGAAAGTTCAAGTGGAATAATGGCGATGTTGATGAGGGAACCTTTAAAAACAATAAATTGAATGGCTTAGCAAAACTATTTAGAAAGAAATACAACATCACTGGCTTTTATAAAGATGGTGTGGCCGAGACTAGAGGAGAACGGCTGATTGAATTTCCAAGCGGGTTCAAAAAAATCATCAACTACAGCGATCCAACACAGTCGAAACTAATGTGGGCAGATGGCACGAAGTTCACAGGTACATTTGATGAACAAAGTGTAATGAGGAAAGGCACGTTGATTTATGCTAAGGGAGGTCGTTTCACAGGTGAATTTAAAAATGGTCTCGAATACCGTGGCATTTACAACGATGAAAAAGTCTCTCATGAAGGGACTTTTCATGCCGATGGAAAAACCCTGCTGGTCGGACAAACCGTAGACAAAATCAATAAAACCATGTCTGAAAGTTTTTTTAATGCCGCTGGTCAAAAGCATGGGTACCGAATTGATTACACCGCAAAACAAGGAATTAATGAAGCCCTCTATCTTGATGATAAAAATACCGGGCCGATTAAATTCACCAATAGCAACGGTGATTTATTGATCGGCACTACAGCACAGGCACCGTATCAACTCTATGGTTTAGTAAAAAGTCCGACCAATAAAATGTCTTTGGGCGCACTGACTAGCGGTGGCAAATGGATCACCCTACCGGAATCAGAGCGCGAGAATGTCATGCAAATTTTCAATGCCACCACTGAGGCTCTGGCGCAAGGACGCGCGGAGTATGAAGCTGCGATGAAACAATAGCGCAACCGAGTCAGCACTGCCAATAAATCGACTAAACGAGCCAACAACGTCAACGACGCCGGCTCGTTTAATCTGGCCGATGCTAAACTTAAGATTGAAGCCTTTGTACTTCGTTCGTTAACATCATTCTCGACTACTTCATCGCCACAATCGCATCGACTTCCGCCAACCATCCTTGTGCCGGTGCTTTTTGAAATAGTGCCGTGTTGACTTTTGCAAAGGCCAGCAATTCATTGGCAAATCGTCGTGAGGTTTTGGTTTCACCTAATTGTTGATAGGTGGTAGCCGCACGCCATAGCGCTTCAGCGTTTTGTTGATAAGCAAACGCTGGCATGGTTTGTTGATTGCCCTTTGCGTATTCTTCAACCGCCGTGGTAAAGGCGATCGCTGCGGGCTGCAATGCCTTGCGCAAATATTCAGCTTTACCAATATGGGTATAAATACGCGCGAGTCGGACGCGTGCCGAAATATTGTTCAGATCTTTACTCATGATCTTTTGTGCGATGTCACGGCTCTCATTTAACACCACCACGGCCTCATCAAGCCGATTCAACTCGATATAAATTGTACCTTTGGCCGCCATCGCAGATTGTAAATGTCCGAGCAAGACCATGTTTTCCTGATCGATCTCACGTAGCAGCATTTTTTTCACGCCGACGATTTCCGCCTCGGCTAAACGCAGCGCATTTGGATAATCTTTCGCCGCATAGGCAACCCGATATCGGGTACGTACTAAGAACATTTCCATGTTAGGCAAGTTCTTATCATTTTCCAATCCGATCGACCAGCGCTTCAGCGCCTTTTCACCACGATCCAAGTATTGTTCCGCAGGCAGATTGGCATTGATCGCTGCCTGTGCTGTCGCGATATAAGTGCGTGTCACAGAAAATGCGACTTCTTTATTGGCAGGCGTAACTTGTAAGATTGTTTCGGAGCGCTTAGCGGCGTTTTCCATCGATTGAATTGCCGCCTGACTATTGCCTTCTTGCGACAGAATAGAGCCCTTTGCCGTTTCTAGCTCCGCCATTTCTTGATTGGCAGCTAGATGATTGGGGTCTTTCTTCAACACGTTTTCTAATATTGCGTAAGCCTTTTTTCCGGTCAGATCGGCCCCCGCTTTATCTCCCAGATGGGGAAGATTACGACCATTGAACATGACATTCATTAATTGTCGATAACCGCGTGCAATCTCCACTGATAAAGCCAGGTCGGCGTCAGCGTCTTTTGCCAAACTATCTAAAAAACTAATACCATCAGCGGCGAGTTCCTTGAGAACGGGCGTCGATCCACCCATCGATTCAATTTTTTCGTAATATTTGAAGATCAGACTATTTGCCAGTTGACGTACTTCGGTATAGCGAGCCTGCGTTTTTTGTTGCTGTTGTAGGGTACTCAATCCACCGATCATGGCCGCAGAAAAAGCAACGACGCCCATCGCAGTAACGGCACGATTGCGGAGAATAAATTTACCGACTACATAATGCCAGGATGGGCGTCTTGCCAAGATGGGTCGCTTCTCTAACCAACTCTGCAAGTCATCATCGAGTTGTGCCACGGTCGCATAGCGTTCGCTACTGGTTTTGGCACAAGCTTTAAGTAAAATACAATCTAGGTCGCCGCGCAAACTGTCTGCAAATTGACACTGTTTCTCACGCGCCACAACACTTGCGGCTCTGGGGGTATCTTCCAATATCACTTGCATTGCCGCAGCCGCATTGCTCGCTTCATTCGAGGCAATGCGCTGATAAGGACTATCACCCGCCAACAATTCGTACATCAACAAACCAAGGCTATACACATCGGTCGTCACGCTCACCGGCAAACCGCGTACTTGCTCTGGGCTGGCATAACGAGGGCTAAACAAATGGCTCACATCTTGTGTGTGACTAGCATCATCGTTATTCGCAGTGAGCATGCGGGCAATGCCAAAATCGAGCAATTTTGGCTCGCCTTGCGCGTTCACCAAAATATTCGATGGTTTAATATCTCGATGAATAATCAAATGCTGATGCGCACTTTGCACAGCATCACACAGCTGGCGAATCAAACTCACTCTCGCGCGCAAATCCAAATGATGTTGAGTGCAATACCGATCGATGCTCACACCATCAATCAATTCCATGACTAAATAGGACACGCCATCGGCGGTGGTACCGCCATCGAGTAAGCGTGCAATATTCGGATGACTTAATTCTGCCAAGGATTGTCGCTCACTTTGCATTCTTCTGACATCGGCCACACTTTGGGTGGCGCCGCGAATCAGCTTTATAGCCACCTTTTGCTGATAGGCGCCATCAACTCGATCTGCAGCATACACAACACCCATACCGCCTCGACCGATTTCCTCAGCAAGCGCATAAGCAGCGATACGAGTTCCTTTGAGTGAGGAAATGTCATGATCAAGAGCGGATGCGGTATTAATAGAGGCATCTCCGGTAAGAAGGGCCGCTGGCGTTTCGATAAAGTTGGTTAAACTTTCAGCGTGTTTTAATAAGGAGAAAATTTCATCGCGTAGAAAATAATCATCGCCGCATTTTTCTATTACAAAGGCATTACGACTTTGTTCGGGTAACACTAAAGCATCCGCGAGTATGTCTTTAGCGCGCGTCCATAAATTAGCATTATTCATCATGCAGTAGCCGTTTCAAAAATAGTTTAGCGGTGGACCATTCGCGCTTGATGGTCGCGATGGAAAGATTCATGATTTCTGCGGTTTCTTCAATCGATAGGCCGCCGAAATAACGCAGCTCGACGATTTTTGCTTGCCGCGCATCGATGACTTCTAGCGCTTGTAAAGCGGTGTTCAATTGTAGGACATCCAGGCCTTGCTCAACCTGACTCTCGATCTCTGGAATCGCGGAAGTGAGCGTTAATTTGATCCAATCACCATCCCGTTTTTCCGCCTGACGAGCACGCGCGTGATCAATCAATACTTGACGCATCACATTTGCCGCGATTCCAAAAAAATGTCCTCGTGTTTCCCATTGTGGATTCGATTTTGCTAATCGAATATAGGCTTCGTGCACCAAGGCTGTTGCAGATAAGGTGTGATCGCTTCTCTCCTTGCGCATGTGCGATGAAGCAAGCTTTTGCAATTCGACGTAGACGGCATGCACTTGGAGATCAGTGGGAGTCGTGTTCAGATGTGGCATGTCATTAGCTCAGCAAGACTAGAAATGATGTCGTAAAAATACTTAATCATTATGGCATCAAATTTTGAACAATGACTCTTTTATTCAAGAGATAAGGAAACTAGGTAGAAAAAAATACGATTTTGTATACTTCACCACTAAACTTATTAAAAATTAATTACATAATGGCAGTACATCAATTGCGCTTAGTGAAGCGATTCTCAATAAAGCGAAAGCAGACATTCTTCCTGCGTAAACATCGTCGAAATTTATCCATAGAATTGAGAAAATTCCAAAATGCCTGCTGACTTGTAGCGCAGTCTGTGCCACACTGAACGCATGACTCTCACAGAATTAAAATACATCGTTGCAGTTGCCCGTCAAAAGCACTTTGGACACGCGGCAGAGGCTTGTTTTGTCGCACAGCCTACCCTCTCAGTAGCGATCAAGAAATTAGAAGACGAGCTCGGCGTCACCATTTTTGAGCGTGGTGGCACTGAAGTTTCGACAACACCACTTGGCGCGCAGATCGTTGCGCAGGCTGAGCGCGTATTAGAACAAACCGCCGTAATCAAAGAAATCGCCAAGCAAAATAAAGATCCTTTAAACGGCCCTTTCCGTCTTGGCATTATCTACACGATCGGTCCTTATCTCTTGCCAGGCTTAGTAAAAACCATGATAAGCAAAGTGCCGCAAATGCCTCTTATCTTGCAAGAAAACTTCACGGTCAAACTGATGGAATTATTGCGTCAAGGTGAACTCGATGCAGCGATCATGGCTTTGCCTTTGCCCGACCACGGCATGATGGTGCAGCCCTTGTATGACGAACCTTTTGTCGTGGCAATGCCAAAAGATCATCCGTGGGCAGAACGCGCCTCAATTTCTGCTGAAGAATTAAAATCCGAAACCATGCTCCTGCTCGGTAGCGGTCATTGCTTCCGCGATCAAGTCTTAGAAGTCTGTCCAGAGATGGCTCGTTTCGCTACTGCCAGCGATGGTATTGCACGTACCTTCGAAGGCTCTTCACTCGAAACAATCCGTCACATGGTCGCCTCTGGTATCGGGATTACCGTACTACCAATGGCATCCATCTCCGACGCACAGAATAAAGACGGCATGCTGCGCTATATTCCGTTTAGTGACCGTGCACCGGATCGACGCGTCGTGATTGCATGGCGCAAAAGCTTCACCCGCCATGCGGCGATCGAAGCGATACGACAGGCGGTATTGAGCTGCGATTTAACCGGTGTCACCATGCTTGATGAGATCGCAGCAGCCCAATAATGTGCGCAGTCAGGCACACCAACTGTGCCACTTTCTCTTTATAATGCGCATTCTTCATAAGCCTATGAATATGCGCATCTCATGAATTTCCTCCTGACACGACTGGCTCTTTATTTCAAACTCATACGCCTCGATAAACCTATCGGCATATTGCTTTTGTTGTGGCCCACATTAAGCGCGTTATGGATTGCTTCCAACGGTCAACCTAGTTGGCAACATCTGCTTATTTTTTGTTTAGGAACTACCTTGATGCGCTCGGCTGGTTGTGCCATCAATGATTACGCTGACCGCGATTTTGATAAGCATGTGCAGCGTACAGCGGAACGTCCACTGACCAGCGGCAAAATCCAATCATGGGAAGCGATCATGGTAGCCGTAGTTTTGGCATTGGTGTCTTTCATCATAATATTGCCACTCAACACACTGACGAAACAACTATCTGTAGTCGCCGTCATCGTGGCCGGCTCGTATCCCTATTTCAAACGCTTTTTCGCGATACCGCAAGCTTATCTGGGAATCGCTTTCGGCTTTGGCATACCAATGTCTTTTGCTGCGGTAACTGATGCTATCCCGATGCAAGCATGGTGGCTACTGATCGCGAATGTTTTTTGGGCGATTGCCTACGACACGGAATATGCGATGGTAGATAGAGAAGATGATTTAAAGATAGGCATTAAGACCTCTGCGATCACCTTCGGCAAATGGGATGTACTGGCAATTATGCTCAGCTATCTGATTTCTTTATTGCTCATTCTGGCTTGCGGTCTACAATTAGGCCTGCGTTGGCCGTTTGCAATGGGGATTGTAGTTGCAGGAT
The DNA here is from genome assembly GCA_043770645.1 of Undibacterium sp. GTDB lineage: Bacteria > Pseudomonadota > Gammaproteobacteria > Burkholderiales > Burkholderiaceae_D > Undibacterium. The sequence goes on from JAYVHZ010000398.1 coordinate 9,198, forward strand.
TGATCGCGGTTTATCACTACAGCTTGATTAAAGAGCGAGACCGAACAAAATGCTTTGCTGCCTTCCGTCATAATAATTGGCTGGGTGCGGCAGTGTTCTCGGGTATTGTGGCCGACTACTTGCTGCGCTAAATGAGCTTAGGCTCCTTGCTGATGCAGAATAACTGTGACTATTTTGCGCTAACGCAAAACAAAATCAGCTTTTCGTCTTAGACTGTTTCTCGATGTATTTTATTTTTATTCTATGTTCGTTGTAAGCTAATTTCACTAAAGGAAATATCATGACGTCTGCAGATCAACACAAAGCCCATTTGATGCGCGAACTTAATCAAGTTCTGAAAGATGCCGAAGAACTGATTAAAAACTCAGAACAACAAGCAGGTGAAGGCTTTCAAAGTGCGAAAGAAAAATTGGAATCCACATTAAAAAGTGCCAAGCAAGAGATTCACAAGATCGAAGAAGTTGTCGTACAAAGAACCAAAGAGGCGGCGCATGCTACCGATACTTATGTACACGAGAATCCATGGAAGACGGCTGGTATCGCGGCTGGCGTAGGATTGTTAGTGGGCTTACTCATCGCCAGAAATAAATAAGCCAAATGGCAATCACCGATTCCATTGTCAGGCTGGGTGCCAGCCTGATCGAGACACTGCATACGCGGCTAGAACTTGCTTCGGTAGAAATCGAAGAAGAGTTTGGTCGCTATGGCAGCTATTTTATTTGGTCTTTAGTTGGACTATTTTGTGGCGTCGTGACGATTTTGCTGTTGATCTTGTTAGTGTTGATTTTATGTTGGGATAGTCACCGAGAATTGGCCTTATTTGGATTGATTGCGATATTTGGCATTGCCACTTTAGCGATCATGTTCTATCTCAAAACAGCGTTCAAGAAAAAACCTCGCTTGCTGGCCGCCACTCTGAACGAGTTACAAAGCGATTTACAGACATTGCGTTCGACCAGTGCACACCCAACACAAAACACGACAGCTAAATCCGACAAGAGCCATGAAACTGGTCAAGATAGCGAAGGATTTTAAGTCATGCTAAGCAAGAGCCAACAACAGTTACAAGCACGCCGACTTACCTTGCTAGCACGCTGTCAACAACAGCGGCAAGAATTGATCTGGCAAAGCGCCCAGTTAAAACATGAATTGCGCTTTGTGGAACTCGGTTTGCGTGCCGCACAAACGCTGAGGGCATCTCCTGTGCTGATAGCCGCCATTGCCGCAGCACTGGCCATCATCAAACCTTCGCGCGTGATGTGGTTGTTGAAAACAGGCCTATCGAGCTGGCGTTTGTGGTTAAAATTTGCGCCAATGTTGATGCCTATAATTCCATTGTTGCGACGTTGGAAGTCAGGCTCTCAGGAATCGCCATAGAAAAAACTCACAAAGTCACATCGCAGAATTCATCAAACGCCGCTGCACCTCTTCTTCCGCTTCCATACGAGCTAATTCGATTTCTTCTATCACAGCTCCAACATCCACTGGTCGTTTATCTTCTGGCACGACACCAGTCAGTACCGTATCGGGACGCAACAATCCTGCGACATAGAGGTTCCAGATTTCTTTACCATATTGGGTCTTAGCCAATTCTGGAGCGAACTGACTGAAATAGGTTTTCAGGTTATCGACATCACGATACAACATGGCTGCTGCGCCCATATTGCCAGCGGCATTGATCGCTTGCGGCAAGTCAATAATCACAGGTCCCTGTTCGTTCAAAAGAATATTAAATTCGGATAAGTCGCCATGAATAATGCCCGCGCACAGCATCAACACCACTTGCTGGATTAGCTCTTCGTGATACACCAAAGCTTGCGCGTAACTCAGGCTAACGTCATTCAAACGCGGTGCTACTTGACCATCGGCGGTGCTGACCAAATCCATCAGCAATACGCCTTCAAAACAGATGTAAGGTGTAGGTACCCGCACACCGGCATCGGCTAATTTGTACAGTGCATCAACCTCGGCATTTTGCCAAACTTCTTCCTGCATCTTGCGGCCATACTTAGAACCTTTTTGCATGGCACGCGCCTGCCGACTATTCTTTACGGTGCGCCCTTCTTGATAAGCAGCGGCTTGTTTGAAGCTACGTTGCCCTGCTTCTTTGTACATTTTGGCGCAGCGAATCTGATCACCACAGCGCACCACAAATACAGTCGCTTCTTTACCACTCATCAATTGACGTAGAACTTCGTCGATCATGCCTTCATCAACCAAGGGCTGTAAGCGCTTCGGTGTTTTCATATACTAGCGATCCTTGTTATCCATAGTGGGCGAAGCAACGACTTGCGCCAGTTAATTTTGTCCAAATTCATCACCTAGTTCTTTGCCGCGTTGAGCCGCTGCTTGTATGGCACGATGGATCGCTGGCTTGACTGCACTGTCGTCCATACTGCATAAAGCCGCGTAGGTCGTACCACCTTTTGAGGTAACGCGTTGACGCAAGATGTCGACAGCTTCGTCAGATTGTGCCGCCAATTGTGCAGCACCGTTAAATGTGGCCAACGATATCTGACGCGCTTGCGCCGCATCGAAACCTAATTGCATTGCTGCTTCTTGCATCGCTTCGATAAAGTAAAACACATAAGCTGGGCCACTACCAGAGATCGCCGTGACTGCATCGATCATACTTTCATCTTGCACCCACATGGTGTCGCCAACCGCTTGCATAATGACTTGTGCTAACTCTCGCTCCGATACTGTTACTGCGTCCATTGCATATAAACCACTCATCCCCAAACCTATCATGGCTGGCGTGTTTGGCATGGCGCGCACTATCTTATTATGCCCATGTAACCAACGTGATAAATCCACTGCACGAATCCCGGCCGCAACCGACAATAATAATTGTGTAGAAATATAGGGTGCGAGGCTCGCTACCACTGCCTGCATTTGTTGCGGCTTGACTGCCAATACGATGAGGTCAAGATCGCGCAACTGCGCATCCATCGCGGTGCTGGTGCTCACGCCAAAACGACTTTCCAAGCTTTGCAAACACGCTGGACTCAGATCCACCACATGCACTTGTTTGGCGCTTTCGAGATGTTTAACCAGACCACCAATCAAAGCACCTGCCATGTTGCCGCCACCGACAAAACCAATCTTAACGCTTCTTAAATTCACTGCACTAGACTGCATAAAGTCTCTTTCCAAAAATTGCACTACCGATTCTGAGCATGGTGCTGCCTTCGGCAATGGCCGCTGGCATGTCAGCGCTCATGCCCATCGATAAGGTATCCAAAGCGATGCCCTGTGTTTGTAGTTGTTGCTGTAAATCCGCTAGTTGGCGAAACGCCAGTCTTTGTACTGCTTCATCTTCGCTCGCTTCCGGCACACTCATTAAACCGCGCAAACGTAAATTTGGCATTTGCATCACCTGCTTTGCCAAGGCCAAGACATCGTCCGGATGCACACCACTTTTACTGGCTTCACCGCTAATATTCACTTGCAAGCAAATATGTAAAGGGCCTAATTCAGGCGGACGTTGTTCGGACAGACGACTGGCGATTTTTTCTCTATCGACTGAATGGACCCAAGAAAAATGTTCGGCGATTGGGCGCGTCTTATTGCTCTGTATTGGACCAATAAAATGCCACACTGGCTGCTCGCTAAATGCCTGATTGGCGAGCAAGCTTTTGACCGCC
>JAYVHZ010000399.1:0-7745 GCA_043770645.1 Undibacterium sp.
TAGCCCAACAGCATTTTGGCACTCGCCACCCGACTGAATAAGCCTGGGCGAACTCGCTTGAGCACCTGCCCTGACACAAACGCTGCCAGCAATAAAGCAGAAGCCGTGCCGATACCAAAGGCGAACATCACCAGAAATGCCATGCCCATGTCTTGGCCTATCGACGCCACAGCGATTGCTGCGCCCAAGGTGGGACCAACGCAAGGCAACCACACTAAGCCCAGCAACAAACCCACACCAAACTGTCCAAGGCTATTTGAACCACTGCCAATATCGAAGCGGCTACTGAGCATGGACAAATGTTGGTTGATCCAATCGGCTAAGGGTTTGACCACCAAGATCAAGCCTACCAATACCATCAATACTGCGGCGACAGAACGGAAGGCATCCGGATTCAAGCCCAAATTGAGCAAGATAAACGATAAGAAGGCACCCGCGATCGCGAATGACAAACTCAAACCAAACGCCAAGTAAATTGGTCCTAGGCGACTTTGACCACTGGCAGACGTCATCACGATAGGGACCAAAGGCCAAACACAAGGCGACAAGACACTGAGTACACCAGCCACAAGGGCGATGGTGATGGAAGCAAATTCGAGTGGCATAACTTTAATTGTAGTTGTAGTCGATGGCTTTGATGATCTCAGCAGAAATCACTTCAACGCGCGTTTCAGCAACCGCGAACCAGTGTTGCTTGTTGCCGCGATACAGTAACAAAGTGGACTGACGTGGCGCTCGGAATTGACGCACGACGTCTTTATCCTTGTCATAGTCGACCACTAAAATCGTGAATTTTTTATCGGGATTCGCAGCACGGAATTGCTCGAATACTTTTTGCTGTTGTTTGCAAGTTGGGCACCAAGGCGCATAGATATCAATCAAAACGACAGCGCCTGAGGCTTGCAGTGCATCAAAACGTACCTGCGTGAACGGCTCTTTATCTTGGGCATACGCACTAGAAAAAACGAAGAAAAGCGCGAAAGCGGAGAGAATTTTTTTAAGGAACTTGGTCATATCAGTCTCATTCAATAATAAGGGAATAAATCGATGCACCTTTATCATCCAATCATGTTTGCAAGTGGGAAGGACTGTGCGCATTTCTAATTGGTCGAGCGAGTTCATGAATCCTTACATCCAAAGCGTTTTTGATTCTTTTGCGTCTCAAGGGGAAAATGAATCACCCATAAAAAAACCCTCCAATACATTCACTAATGAACACATTGGAGGGAAACCTTAAACAACATGGTGCTTCTCAAAAAACCCTTTACGACTTCAATTCATCGTAAAAATTAACGCGGCAAAACTGATTCACCCATCAAGAACATATCCACTTCACGCGCGCATTGACGACCTTCGCGGATCGCCCAAACGACTAAAGATTGACCACGGCGCATATCGCCAGCTGCGTAGACTTTCTCAACATTGGTTTTATAGCAGCCTTCGCCATCAGTCGTAGCGCGTGCATTGCCGCGTGCGTCTTTGTCGACACCGAATGCGTCCAAAACTTGTGCGACTGGTGAGACAAAGCCCATCGCTAACAGAACAAGATCTGCTTTCATTTCGAATTCAGAATCTGGCACTTCACTCATCTTGCCGTCTTTCCATTCAACGCGACATGCGATCAGTTTTTCTACTTTGCCGCCCTTGCCTTCTAAGCGTTTAGTCGCCACTGCCCAATCGCGATCACAACCTTCTTCGTGGGACGAAGATGTACGCAATTTTGTTGGCCAGTATGGCCAAACCATAGGCTTGTTTTCTGTTTCCGGTGGTTGTGGCATCAGTTCAAATTGAGCGACTGATTTTGCGCCGTGACGATTGGAGGTACCGACGCAATCGGAACCTGTATCGCCACCACCTATGACCACGACGTGCTTGCCACTGGCGAGTATTTGATTCAACCCTTGGTCTTTGATCTTGTCTCCTGCATTCACCTTATTTTGCAATGGCAAAAAGTCCATCGCAAAATGTACACCTTTGAGTTCGCGACCAGGCACAGGTAAGTCACGCGGCACTTCTGCACCACCTGCGACGATCACGGCATCAAAATCTTTTTTCAAATCATCTGGGGAGACAGTTTCTTTCGCCCAGTTTGTGATGGTCGATGGAAAATCTTTACCGACTAAAACGCTAGTGCGGAAAGTCACTCCTTCTGCTTGCATTTGTTCAACGCGGCGGTCGATGTGGGATTTTTCCATTTTGAAATCAGGAATACCATAACGCAGCAAACCACCGACGCGATCATTTTTTTCAAACACAGTCACGTCATGACCAGCGCGAGCTAACTGCTGAGCCGCTGCTAAACCTGTTGGCCCAGAGCCAACGATAGCGACTTTTTTACCTGTTTTATGTGCAGGGATTTGTGGTGTGACCCAACCGTTTTCCCAACCTTTGTCGATGATGAAATGCTCAATCGACTTGATGCCGACAGGCAGTTCATTGATGCCGAGTGTACAGGCCGATTCGCAAGGCGCTGGGCAAATTCTTCCGGTGAACTCAGGGAAGTTATTGGTCGAGTGCAGCACTTCCAAGGCTTGTTGGTAATTGCCGTTGTAGGTCAGATCATTCCAGTCAGGGATGATGTTGTTGACCGGGCAGCCGTTATTGCAAAACGGGATGCCGCAATCCATGCAACGTGCTGCTTGGATTTTGGCTTGGCCGTCATCCAAATGCATCAAGAATTCTTTGTAATGCTTCAAACGCGCCTTAGGCGCTTCGCTCGCTTCTTGCAAGCGTTGGTATTCCATAAAACCTGTTACTTTTCCCATGATAAAACCTCAAAATATTTTGTGCGGGCTAGCTGCCCTAAAATCTTTTTTTGAACCGCAGAGGCGCAGAGATCGCAGAGGGTTTTCTACAGATTTTCTCTGCGCACTCTGCGCCTCTGCGGCGATGCTGTTTAGCCCTTAAGCCGCTTTTTCCAATTTCACTTCAGCCTCTTTCGCCGCATACATCTCACCCAAAGCACGTTTGTATTCGTGCGGGAATACTTTGACGAATTTGGCACGACTACGTGCCCAGTCGTCCAGCAAATTGCGTGAACGTGTGCTGCCTGTGTGTTTGAAATGACGCTCGATCGCATTACGCAAAATTGCTTCGTCGGTTTCAGGTTCAGCACCGCGTGTCTTGGCGTGCCACTGCGATTTCGGTATCGTTTTCTCTTGCTCGTCACCCGCCAAGACAGATTCCAAGCTCACCATAGACATATTGCACTTAGGCGCAAACTCACCGTCTGGATCGTAGACGTAAGCGATACCACCTGACATACCGGCGGCGAAGTTACGACCTGTTGCGCCAAGAACCACGACCGTGCCGCCCGTCATGTATTCGCAACCATGATCACCCGTACCTTCGATGATCGCCAAAGCACCTGAATTACGCACTGCAAAACGCTCACCCGCTACGCCGTTGATGAAAGCCTCACCTGCAATCGCACCGTACAGAACTGTGTTACCGCAGATAATGTTATCCACTGCCCAGCCACGGAACTCAGTGTTTGGACGAATGATGATGCGACCACCGGACAAACCTTTACCGACGTAATCGTTACCTTCACCAACCAAATCCAAAGTCACACCACGCGCCAAGAAAGCACCTGCGGATTGACCTGCTGTACCTTGCAATTGGATATGGATCGTGTCGTCTGGCAAACCTGCATGGCCGTAACGTTTCGCCACTTCACCAGACAGCATGGCACCGACTGTACGATTCAAGTTTTTGATAGGCTGGATAAAGGACACTTTCTCGCCAGTTTCCAATGCCAATTTAGCCTGTGCGATTAACTTGTTATCCAATGCTTTGTCTAAGCCGTGATCTTGTTCTTCAACATGGCGAGTTGCGACTTCTTCGCTTGCATCAACTTGATGGAAGATACGGCTGAAATCTAAGCCCTTGGCTTTCCAGTGTGTGATCGCTTTGGATTTATCTAAGAGATCAACACGACCAATCAATTCGTCGTAAGTACGGATACCGAGTTGTGCCATGATTTGGCGTGCTTCTTCAGCAACAAAGAAGAAATAGTTCACGACATACTCTGGCTTACCAGAAAACTTTTTACGCAATTCTGGATCTTGGGTTGCGACGCCAACTGGGCAAGTATTTAAATGACACTTGCGCATCATGATGCAGCCTTCGACTACCAACGGTGCTGTCGCAAAACCGATTTCATCCGCACCCAACATCGCGGCGATCACTACGTCACGACCTGTCTTCATCTGACCGTCTGCTTGTACGCGAACACGACCACGCAAACCGTTCAAGACCAAAGTTTGCTGCGTTTCGGACAAACCGAGTTCCCACGGTGTGCCTGCATGTTTTACGGATGACAAAGGTGAGGCACCTGTGCCGCCGTCATGACCTGCGATCACGATGTGATCTGACTTCGCTTTGGTCACACCAGCCGCAATCGTACCGACGCCGACTTCGGATACCAATTTCACCGAAATCGACGCACGTGGATTAACGTTTTTCAAATCATGAATCAACTGCGCCAACTCTTCGATGGAATAAATATCATGATGCGGTGGTGGAGAAATCAAGCCTACGCCTGGCACAGAGAAACGCAATTTCGCGATGTAGTCCGACACCTTATGACCTGGCAACTGACCACCTTCACCTGGCTTTGCACCTTGTGCCATCTTGATCTGAATCTGATCAGCAGAGCTTAAGTATTCCGCTGTCACACCAAAACGACCGGACGCGACTTGTTTAATACGTGAGCGCAAAGAATCGCCGTCTTGCAAAGGAATATCGACTTCGACATTTTCAGCGCCAATCACGGAGGCCATGGTCGCACCCTGCTTGATCGGGATGCCTTTCAACTCTTGTGTGTAACGCGCTGGATCTTCGCCACCTTCACCGGTGTTCGATTTACCGCCAATACGATTCATCGCAATCGCCAAAGTCGCATGTGCTTCGGTACTGATAGAACCCATAGACATCGCGCCAGTCGCAAAGCGTTTGACGATTTCCTTCGCCGGCTCAACTTGGTCAAGAGGAATCGCTTTACTTGCATCAATCTTGAACTCAAATAAACCACGCAGCGTCATGTGACGCTTGGATTGATCGTTGATGATTTGTGCGTATTCTTTGTAGGAATTAAAATTGTTTGAACGCGTTGAATGCTGGAGTTTTGCAATCGAATCTGGCGTCCACATGTGGTCTTCACCACGGATACGGAAAGCATATTCACCACCCGCATCGAGTGCATTCGCTAACACTGGGTCAGTTCCGAACGCCGCGCTATGCAAGCGCAATGCTTCTTCAGCTACTTCAAACACGCCTATGCCTTCGACGTTTGATGCTGTGCCTTTGAAGTATTTGTCGACTAAGGATTTATTCAAACCGACGGCTTCAAAAATCTGCGCACCGCAGTAAGACATATAAGTTGAGATACCCATTTTCGACATGACTTTATGCAAGCCCTTGCCGATGGCTTTGGTGTAGTTATAGATGGCTTTTTCTGCGTCGACATCCTTCAACTTGGTCGCCATATCCGCGAGTGTCTGCATCGCTAAGTAAGGATGCACGGCTTCTGCGCCATAACCTGCCAACAAGGCGAAGTGATGTGTTTCACGTGCTGAGCCAGTTTCAACCGCCAAACCTGTCGTGGTACGCAAACCCTTGCTGACCAAATGTTGATGCACGGTAGAAGTTGCCAACAAAGCTGGAATCGCGACAAAGTTCGCATCCATCTTGCGATCGGTGATGATCATGATGTTGTGACCGGATTTCACCGCGTCGACAACTTCTGCGCAGATCGATGCCAAGCGTGCTTCGATACCGTCTTTGCCCCATGCGACTGGGTAGCAAATATCGAGTTCGTAGGATTTAAATTTGCCACCAGTATTCGCGCTGATGTTACGCAGTTTTGCGATATCAGCGAAATCTAAAACAGGTTGCGAGACTTCCAAACGCATCGGTGGATTGATGTTATTTGTGTCAAGCAAATTTGGTTTTGGGCCGATGAACGACACCAACGACATCACCATCGCTTCGCGAATAGGATCGATCGGTGGATTCGTTACCTGCGCGAATAATTGTTTGAAGTAGTTATACAGTGGCTTGAGTTTATTCGACATCACCGCTAAGGAGGAGTCGTTGCCCATAGAGCCGATCGCCTCTTCGCCGCTGACAGCCATCGGCTCCATCAAGAATTTGATATCTTCTTGCGTATAACCGAATGCTTGCTGTCTATCTAAAAGCGATGCGGCTTCTGGCGTATTGTCCTCTTCACCTTTGAGTGAATTGAGTTTGATACGCACAGAATTAATCCACTGCTTGTATGGCTTGGCATTGGAATAGGTATCTTTGATTTCTTTGTCGTCGATGATGCGACCTGCTTCCAAGTCGATTAAGAACATCTTGCCTGGTTGCAGACGCCATTTTTTGATGATGCGCGCTTCGGGAATCGGCAACACGCCAGATTCCGATGCCATCACGACTAAGTCGTCGTCAGTGATGATGTAACGCGCAGGACGCAAACCATTGCGATCCAAAGTGCCGCCGATTTGACGTCCGTCAGTAAACGCCATCGCGGCTGGGCCATCCCATGGCTCCATCATCGCTGCGTGGTATTCGTAGAACGCACGACGATTGTCGTCCATCATGGTGTGGTTTTCCCACGCTTCTGGAATCATCATCATCATGGCTTGGGCGATCGGATAACCCGCCATCACCAAGAGTTCGAGCGCGTTATCAAAACTTGCTGTATCAGATTGACCTTCAAAAATCAGTGGATAGAGTTTTTGCAGATCGTCACCGAGTACCGCTGACTTCATCACGCCTTCACGCGCACGCATCCAGTTGAAGTTACCTTTAACGGTATTGATCTCGCCGTTATGCGCAATCATGCGGTATGGGTGAGCCAGTGGCCATTCTGGGAAAGTGTTGGTTGAGAAGCGTTGATGCACCAGAGCTAAAGCCGATACGCAACGCTCGTCTTGCAAGTCTTTGTAGTAGACGCCAACTTGATCCGCCAACAGCAAGCCTTTATAGACGATAGTACGCGCCGACATCGACGGTACGAAATACTCTTTACCATGCAAGAGGTGCAAAGCCTCAATCGCATGTACCGCAGATTTTCGGATCACATAGAGTTTGCGTTCCAAAGCATCGGTCACCATGATGTCAGGGCCGCGGCCGATGAAGATCTGGCGTATCACTGGTTCTTTTTCGCGTACTGTCGGCGACATCGGCATCTCACGGTCAACCGGCACATCGCGCCAACCCAACACGACTTGGCCTTCAGCCCGCACAGCACGTTCGATCTCTTGTTCGCACGCCAAACGGGAAGCATGTTCTTTAGGCAAAAAGATCATGCCCACGCCATATTCACCGGGTGCTGGCAGCTCAATGCCGGCTTTAGCCATGTCTTCACGGTAAAAGTCGTCCGGCAGCTGAATCAAAATGCCCGCGCCGTCGCCACACAGCTCGTCAGCGCCTACGGCACCCCGATGGTCCAAATTCTCCAGAATCTTCAACCCGTTTTGGATGATTGCATGCGACTTGGCGCCTTTGACGTGCGCCACAAAACCTACGCCACAAGCGTCTTTCTCGCTACCCGGCTGATACAAACCACCCGCCACCGCCGCTGCAATCTCAATATCTAAGGCACCCATGTGCTTCTCCAGTTATCCATAAGGGACTCAGATTTTAGTGCAGCGCAGCAAATAACTCAAACCATTTAAATGGGGTCAGATCAAATTTAATTCAGCTCGATATGCCGTTCAAATTAAATGGGGACATAT
>JAYVHZ010000400.1:0-7708 GCA_043770645.1 Undibacterium sp.
ACGTCTGCCGGAGAGTTTGGTAAGCCCTTTCCAATTTGATACCAATCCACTTTACGAGTCACAAGCATGATCGCGGCTAAGACACTGAACAATAAAATACTACCCATAATCAAGGCATTATTTTCTGATTGCAGTAGGCCGAATAAGACCGAGTATAAGAGTGTTAATGCCGCACCAAAACCGACCCCGCGACGCCAACTGCGCAGAGCATAACTGAGATAGAAACTGATCAAACTGAGACAAGCTGCACTCGCAATGAAGTAAGCCCAAACAAATTGAATATGCTCGGATAAGCTAACTAACAATAAAAAGAAGAGAACTAGCGCCAAACCCACCAAGGCATATTGCACCGGATGTATTGGCAATTGCTTTAAGATTTCAAACAGGAAAAAGGCAGCAAAGCTTAGGGCGATGAAGAGCAAACCATATTTAATCGCCCGATCCGCCTGTGAATAAATATTGATAGGCTCGATAAACGCGACGCCAAAACTATCGATCTGAGTCGCACTCTGCGCAACGCCAACGATGCCAGATCCGTCAGTCGCAACCTGCTTCTCTTCAACTTGACCATACTCACGAGTCAAAAATTGTTGTTGCGCATTGCTGGATAGAGAAGAGATATTCCAAGTCGCGTGAAAGCCATTGGCATCAATTTTTCGCTCTTTCGGTGAAGGTAAAAATCGCCCGTAAAATTGGGGATGCTGCCATTTTGAACGTATCGTGACTTGATTATTCTTCGCAATCGGAATCAAAGAAAATTGTTCAATGCCATCAATACTCAAGCTCATTTGAAACTGAGTCGTTTTGGTTTTGCTCAGATCAAGCTTACCTAAGGGTGCATGCAGGCCTTGCTTCATCGTATTGAGGTAGCTGTTTTGTTGAAATTCGTAGGATTGTCCGTCCCAATTGATACTCGGGACATTCTTTAAACCGCGGGTGTCGCTCAGACCGATGCTGACAAAAGCTGGAGCAATCTCGATGCGCGAATCATTTTTTTCCTGCCGAAAAGCACTTTGTTCTGGCAAGCTAAAACTACCATTCAGCTCATGTGTGCCGCCATACACTAGGACTTTGTGAATTCCACGGTAGCGCTGATCGGTGTCGATTGTCGATTGCATTTTTAAGTCGTTCGGAAAAACAAACAAACGCTTGTGCAAAACACGCTGCCGTTTCACACTACGTTTGGTCGCCGCGTCGATGATTTCTTCCTCTTCATAGTGTTCGCTATAGGGAACCACCAAGATAGGACCAAGTAAGCTTTGTTGTCCAACTGAATCGGCAGCGATACTGCTTACCGCGTCATTTCTAAACTGCAAACGCGTGTTGATGGTGCTTTCTATCATCGATAAGGGAATACCGATAATCAGCATGAGCAAGCCGACGGTCAGCATTTTAATTAATAAAGTTTTTTGCATAGTTGACTCCAGGTTGAGGAGTCCTGACTTTATCGCTGCCAAATGTGCTGAACATGAAGTAAGTCAGCCCAATTGTGTGTTGTATGTGAAGTGATGTCCCAGAATCTTTATGTCGGGAGATGCCAATCAGTCAAATTTTTATGTGACAATCGACATCTTTTGGCGATGACGCTGATGCTCGTCATTTCGTAAACACTATTAAGTTCCGTTTTCATCCAATATGCAAAGCACGAATGTCAAATCTGATTCCGAGTCCCAGCATCGGTTTATCGCTCGTCGGCTCCTTTGTACGCTTGCGTATTCCTTAGGGATATTTGCAGGGATATCGATACTGGGTGTTTTGATCGTCAGCGCCGATTGCCAAATTGATGGCAAATGCGGCGTTACAGATCGCATTGTTGATGTCACTTTGAGTGGGGTTTGGCTGATCGCTACACTCTATGTCGCCTTTAGGGCGTGGCGCGGTGATCTACCCGGCTGCCGTCGAAAGCAAATCAACTAAAGTCGATTTGCCATTAGCCTTATTGAAGTCCTGAGCCACGTCCGAAAATATCATTCTTTGCCGTTTGGCTCATGGCGATGATTGCCGGATCAGATAAGCGGCGTTCGGTAGTGATGACATAAATTTGTTCAACGACAGTGGGAATATCCCCCACAGCGACCACACTGTGCTGTAAGCAAATATCTCTCTGCATAGCGGTTGGCGCAACGAAGAAGCCCGCTCCAGCACTTCCGAACGCCTTCATCAACGCGCCATCATCAAATTCACCGACGATCGTCGGTCGTAATTGATGCTCTTCAAACCAGCGTAATAAACGCGCTTGAATCGCTACGTCTTCTCCCGGGATTAAGAAAGGCGCTTGATCCAGTTTTTGTGGAAACTGACCTTTGTGCTGACGTGCAAGCGAGGACGTCGCGAACACCGTCAAACCACATTCCCCGAGCAAATGATTGTAGGCACGGACATTTGAGCCTGGCGACATTGGACGATCCGCGATAATCACATCGAGCTTATGCAAAGCCAGCTCACCTAGTAATAAATCCAAACGACCTTCGCGGCAATTGATACGGATCGCTTGATCGATTTTCAAGGCAGGTTCGATCAGACGGTAGGCAACCACTTTAGGCACCGCATCGGCGATACCTATGCGCAAGGTGCGGCGGCGACTGGTGATTTGCTCTCGTAATTCATCGAGTAGTTGGTCTCCAGTATTAAAGATCGTATCTGCATAATTCAAAATGCGCCCTCCCGCGTCTGTTAACTCGATATTCCTTCCAACTTTACGAAATAATTCGACCCCAAGGGTTTGTTCAAACTCATTAATTTGTCCACTGACCGCATGCGCAGTCAAGTGCAGTTGTTCAGCCGCCTTGGCGATGCTCCCTGTTTTTGCGACCATCCAGTAGTAACGTAAATGCTTAAAATTGAGTGTTGCCACGCCTTTTACCTTTATCAATGATCATTGCCATGTCGAGACAATCGAATGCGAAAATGCTGATCCGAAGCTTGCTGACGTTGTTGCCGTTGGTGCTGTCTGCGCTTCATCATCAGCGATTGATTGATACGCCAAATCAGTTGTACCAAACAATAAGAAAGTGCGGCCAGTGCGGAGGCGAGCACCACCATACCGATTAACCACGGTGCGCCCAAATCGCTGACCCAGCCTATCCAATTTTGCATCGCTTGGCTTGGTGCGGTCCAATCTGCGGTCGGCAGAGCGGGCAATTGCCGCCAATCCGTGCTGCCCAAGACGCTTTGTCCGATCGCGTAGGCAAGCATATAAATCGGCACGATGGTTAAAGGGTTGGTGAGGAAAGTGCCAATCAGCGCCATGGGCAAATTGACTCGCAACAAGAGCGTTAGTGCTATCGCTGAGATCATTTGTAATGGGCCGGGAATCATGCCACAAAATACCCCGATCGCTAAGCCTAGCGCAATTTTGTCACGTTGTACCTGCCACAGTTCAGGGATATCGAGCCGACCACCAAAGCGTCGGCTCACGGTGAATTTTCGAATACTCTCTTGATTCGGCAATACCCGTCTGAGAAATTTTTTCGGCATAAATAATGCGGCAATCTTTAAAAATGTGTTGCGAGAATCGAAGGTGCTATCGTACTTTCTTGGGCGTTGCGTGGTCGCGTCTTTCTCGAAATAGTAGGACCGCTTTCAATCTCGCTGAAATCGGGTTTGAAGGAAAAGACAAGATTGCCGATTTCCGTCAAATCCAATTCCCAGCTTTGCATCGCTCTCGACACTAAAACGGCTTCGCCTGTACTTAAACTATGATCAGCGTACACCACAGCCAGCATAATTTTCAACAAAACTTTGCGCAGTCGTGGATCTGCAATTTCTAGCAGGATGCTATCTATGGTCGCTTCATCGAGTTCAATTTGTCCATGATGAATTCCTGGTACGCATTGCAGCATATCTTCGCATAACAAATGCACTATCTCGTCGAATTCGGTTTCCGATATGCCGAGACGTTCAAGTACGCCATAGTGCATCATGACATTCAATTCCGACTTATCTAAGCCACCATCCGCAAGCATAGATAAGGCAAGCAGTCGAGCCATTGCTTCGGGACTATTGGTCGCATACTTTCTCATGATATTTCTCTTTCGTTCTTGCATTAATGTTCTGTGAATTCTTCAGTATCGCCAATTTGCCTCTCCTGCGTTGAGAGCTTTTTGACGGACACGTGTGGATGTTCGCGTGCGCGCTCGATTTGCTTTGCCAAGATCCGCTCTGCGCGTCCAATTGCTTTGTCGATTGCAACATAGAGATCAGACTCCAGCTCATCAATTACAATGTCCACCCTGCCGGCTAAGGGGATTTGGATGAGGCAACGTTTGTCTTCGCCGCCGCGAGGGCCGTTGACGTCTGATAAGCGGACATTAATTCGTCTCACCTCATCGCGCGCCCAATCCGTTGCAAAACTTAGGCGCCGCTTTGTGTGCTCACGCAGTCCGTCGGTGAGTTCGAAACCTCGAGCTTGAATATCGATGTGCATCGCAAATCTCCTTAATCAGTTATTGGTAGACCAAGTATAGGGACGCACAATTACTCTTTCAAATCGTAAATAAATGATCGATAGATCGAAAAACTCGAGTTATTGAGAAAATGCGCTTTTTGGTTTGGCGGCTAAGTTTTGATATGACGACATGTGCGGTCATACGCTAGATGCGACTCTCTAACCGAGCGACAAGAATTCCATTATGATTCTGCAGTCAAATTAACTTTTGAAGGACAGAACTATGACTATCGCAAATTGGTGTGTACTAGCAGCATGCTTTATTCCTATCGTCACTGTCGGATTTGCCAAAGCCAGTCGGGCAAAATTGTCGCGTAAGCATGGTGGTTACGATAATGATTTACCTCGTGATTGGGAAACCAAGCTTAGTGGTTGGCCGCAACGAGCGATCGCGGCACAGAATAATGGCTTCGAAGCATTACCTTTATTTATTGCCGGGGTCGTGTTAGCACAGCAGGCTAATGCAAATCAAGGCGTGATTGATGGACTGGCAATCGCTTTTGTGATTTTGCGTTGCTTATATGTTGCAGCCTACTTGATGAACCGCAGCCATATACGATCTTTAATTTGGTTTGGTGGCGTGGGGGTTAGTGTCGCGCTATTTTTTCAGTGAACGCAAGAGCGATATGACAAATCAAAAAAAACAGCAACTCGTGTTCGCTCTCATCATGTCGATGTTCATGGCACTGTGTATGTCGGGTATCCTGACTGCACTCAATACAGGGATCGCCGATGGTTTCTTGTTAAGATGGTTGCGCGCATTCTTAGTGGCGTGGGCTTGTGCGTTTCCGCTGGTGATCGTGTTCGCACCATTCACACGTAAGATCGTTGCCCGTTTGTTCCCATAAATTCTTACTTGATGCCTTTTTAGCAGTACTATCAGGAACTAGCAATTATTGTGGGTCACCTGATGAATGAAGAACAACTGCTCGCTGAACTTATTGGCATGCTACCGAGCCCGACTTATATCGTCATTTCAATCGTGTTCGGCTTGATTGGCATTTACTGTTTTCAAATCGGACGAAAAATTCTCAATCCGCGACTCAAATGGGGTGGGCTGGCGCTGATGTTCTACCCATACTTGATCGGCAATGACACCCGTCTACTAATCATAGTGGGCAGCGCTTTGTGTGCATTACTGTACTTTTGGCGCCAGCCTTAAGCCTTTCGACAAACCACGATCAGACTATCGACTTCGGCGCGTGCTTCATGTCGCCCTACATGCTGCCTACAATGCGCCAATTCAAAGTGAAATTGTGTTGCTAGTCTTTCGATGTAGTGGCGTGAATGTTGATACCGCTGTGAACTGCTTAAATGGATCTCGGCTGCATTGGATAATTCCACTGAAAAGGCAAATAAACCTTGTGCTTGCAAGCCGTCTGCAACTCGACTAAAGAGCGTCTCTAACTCACCGAAATACACAAGTACATCCGCCGCCAGCATCAGGTCAAACTTGATCTGACTACTGTCGAGAAAATGCACAATATCATCGCAAACTAATTGGCTGTAGCAATCCCGTGTTCGTGCTTTTGCTAACATTTTCTCTGATAAATCGACGCCGATTAGAGTGCTTGAGATTGACTGCAAATATTCCGCAGACAAACCTGTACCGCAACCTAGATCGAGACTGACTAAGCGCTGCTTCTTGCCGGAGTTCGACAAGTTATCTTGTAAAGCCGCCTGCAATAATTGTGGCACTTGATAAGCCAGTTGATCCTGCAAATGGGTCTCAAAGTGGTCAGCATATTGATCAAACAATTCTTTGATATAAGGAGTCGGTGCGTGTGCGGGTATCGCTCCGTGTCCGAGGCTCGCTAAAAGATAAGCCAACTGCTGCTGATGCCCTTCATCTTTCATATAGAGTGCCGCGGTTTGATAAGCGAGTACCGCAGCGTCCTTGTTATGTAAAGCGCGATATGCATGTCCCGATTGTAGGTGCGCATTGCCAAATTCTGGCTGAATGTCAGTTGCCAATTGCAAAGCTTCTAAGGCATCTTCAAAGCGCAATAATTTATTTAAGACCATGCCTCGATTGCACTGTACCGCTGCTTGTTGTTGCGCTGAACTATGCGGATCGTTTGCCAGCGCATACGCCTCCAAAGCCTGTGAATAGCGATGCAATTGTTGCAGACTATAGCCGCGTGCAAACTGGGCAGCGGGGTAAATTGCTCGTAAGCGCAATGCATCTTCAAAATCGATTAGGGCTTGTTCATGCTCGTCTATTTCTTGCAGACAAACGCCGCGATTCAAAAAGGCCTCAGGGTAATTAATCTGCACTTCCATTGCTCTGGTGAAACTCTCTAAAGCTTCTGCATAACGTCCCAATTGACGCAAACAATTGCCGCGATTATTCCAGGCCATCGCATAGTCTTTTTGTAGCGATAATGCCAGATCATAACAAGCTAAAGCTTCGGTCGATTTACCTAATTCTTGTAAAGTCGCACCGAGATTACAATGCACTTTCGCTTGTTTGGCATCGACTGCAATTGCTTTGGCAAAAAAATTCACCGCGGTCTGGTGATCGCCGCGCTGCTTAGCAATCACACCGATCAAATGCAGGGCATCGAACTGACGCGGATCGTGTTGTAAAACTTTGGCATAGCAGTCTTCGGCCAATTGCAAGCGACCTTGTTGGTGGTGAGATATGGCCTGCTGTAATAATGTGTGAATGGTATCGGACATGCTTAGATTGAAAATAGTGGAATACGTATTAGACCATAGCGCGGTTTGCAAAGTCATTCCAGTATAATTTATCAACTTGAGATTGGAGGTTTGACGATGAGTAAGCTTAACACTAATGCTATTTTATTCGTTTGTATGGGCAACATCTGCCGTTCCCCCACTGCCGAAGGCGTCTTTCGAAGTAAAGCTAAGGACGCTGGATTACTGGATCAAATGATGATTGATTCAGCAGGAACCCATGCCTATCACATCGGCGAACAGCCTGATTTACGCTCACAAGAATTTGCCCTAAAGCGTGGCTATGATCTGTCACAACAAAGAGCACGTCAGGTCAATGCCAGCGATTTTGAAAAATTTGATCTCATCATTGCCATGGACAAGGACAATCTGCGTAACTTACAAAGCCTATGTCCTGCGCAATACCAACATAAATTGAAGCTAATGATGTCGTACGCGACGCATAGTCCATCGGATGTGGTACCAGACCCTTACTATGGTGGCGGACGTGGGTTTGATACGGTGTTGGACTATATTGAAGATGCGTCTGAAGGACTATTGGTGGAGATAGTCAGAGTGTGA
>JAYVHZ010000401.1:0-47936 GCA_043770645.1 Undibacterium sp.
AATAGTGCCTTCACCGTTGAAGGCTTGAGATAGAATTGTAATTTTGAATTTCGGAGTTGGTATGCTTTGTTTTCTCCGCGTAGCGGCTTCGTCCAACAACTATGATCCACTTCTGACCGTCTCTCAATTCCTTTAAGCCACCTATACGGCGGCTAACTGATTTATGAAAAAAACTTATATTCGCTCTGCCTTTTAAGCCGCCTATACGGCGGCTAACCCTGCAAAAGTGCAAGCATACCTCCTTGATCCCCTTTAAACCACCTATGCGGCGGTTAGTGTCCCAAGAATCCTAGGATAGTGCATTACGACCTTTAAGCCACCTATACGGCGGCTAACGAACCGCGAGAACCGCGCCTAAACTTGTATTACCTTTAAGCCACCTATACGGCGGCTAACAAACTCGCGTCGCTGGCTGTGCGTCATCCGCACCTTTAAGCCACCTATACGGCGGCTAACGCCCATCATCGTTTGAAGTAATTTGTTGTAGTCCTTTAAGCCACCTATACGGCGGCTAATGATCGAGTCGCGAAGCAACAGGGGATGACAAGCCTTTAAGCCACCTATACGGCGGCTAACGCAAGGGCATGAAATTTCAATCTAGAACCTCGACCTTTAAGCCACCTATACGGCGGCTAACCTTGCGGCAACTGTCAACCAAACTGGTGCGCCCCTTTAAGCCACCTATACGGCGGCTAACAACTCTAATTCGTTAAAATTTCCGGCACAACTGCGCTACACAAATTACCACTCCAATAAGGTACTGTCACAGCGTGAGGGATCACAGGCCATTCTTTGCGACCTTCAATTTCTAATGACGACCATACTTCTGCGGGTAAAGGCCGTGCTGGTTTGCCTTCTTTGGTAATCCAAGATAAATCTTCATCAATAACGGTTACTTCTACATCGGCTATTTCTCCAGCACCTGCATTGCAACGTTTACCAATTCCTAAAATAAAATTCTTAATCAAATGAGAAACTTTGTCTGGATCACCAACACCCCAAAAAAATACTTCTCTGGAAAAAATGCCAGGATAAGTTTGAAGATTTGATTTATATTGACCTCTTTTTTTATCAACAAACACATATCCTTTTCCACCGCGTCGATTTGGTGCAAACACATTCACTGATAGATCGTTCTCGCCGCGCAATGACATAATTCGTCCAAAGGACATCAAACGATACCGTTTTTCAAAAGCTAATGACGATGCTTTAAAAATTCCACTTACTGAATCAAGAGGAATGTAAGGAATCGCATCAGCACCCAATAACCCCATTTTGTTATAGATGGCAGCAGCTAGTAACCCATCTAAAGTAAGCGTATGCGATAAATAGAATGGCGTAAGAATATTAAGTTTGACTCTAAAATTTGAAGACATTTTATGCTCCGAAGGTCGTAGGCGAATAAACGGTTCCGTCGAGCAAACAAAAATACGCTTGCTCATATTCAACATCAATAAATCTTTTCGGAATAACAGTATTCATATTCGCAAATACTTTATGTGAACCATTCATTACAACAGGATCTAAGCTATCTTTAAGGCTATCAGGCATAGGAAAACGTGGATCTGCAAACCAAACCGTAACCTTGTCCGAATCACGGCGAATGCCACGGCCAAGCCCTTGAGAGAGCTTGCGCCTTGCCGAATTCATGATTTTTGCAAATGAAATTTCCTTGATTTTTTTATCGCTAAAACCCTTGCTTTCCAAATGAGCGCGTTCTACTTCAAATGAAATGCTATCAGCCGGTGAAAACGGGATGCGCGTAATTACTAGGTTATCAACCATGCCAGGTAAATTGACTCCTTCCCATGTGGCGGGAGAAATCAAAATAGCTTGTTCATCAGATACATAATCGCGGAGCGTGTTACCAATAGGTTCACCCTGTTTATGTACAATTAAATGCTCTAGATTACGTAAACGTTCAGCAAGGGCATAACAATCACTAAAGGACAAGGCTAAAACTAGGCAACGTTTACCAGTGGCGTGCGCCGCTTTAATAACGGTCGCACAGTAATCAAGCCAAATAGGGTCACTAAAGTAGCTAACTTCACCATCGTTTTCTTCTCTGGCTGACGGTGATGGTGCTTGCGGATCTGCAAGCACAAATGACATCTGACCAAATTTTTTTGGTTCATAAAGATTAAATAAATGCGTTTGTACGTTATGAATTGGCAAACCATCATCGGTACTATTGTGCCGAATAATGCCGACACTCGATGCGAAGTCATCAAATACTTTTTCTAAAATTCGTCCTGGAGTGGCGATTGTTGCAGACGTAAAAAGAGCTGCTTTTAAATAGCTTCGCTTTTTAATAACCTCGTTTTTATAAGGCTTTGTATCAGACTTATCCCAATCTTTTAAATTCCACAAACGGCCAAGTATTCGGCCAGGGTTCGACTGACAAATCCGTAAACTTGGATACTCACGAATTGGAGACCATGAAATAACCGAACTTTGATCTTTAGACCTCGCAGCTTCGCAAAATTCATGCAAATCATTAACCGTATCAACAAATTCCAAAAGATGCGCGGTGCGATCAACATCATCAAAAAGTGATTCATCATTTAGTAGTGATGTTACGTCACGTTCAACAGATAATAGTGATTTTCGGGCGTTATCGGCCAATGCGAAAAAATCTTCACTATCATTGACGGTAATTACATTTTTTGTTGATGGTTTCAATTCCATAACGTAGTTATAGAATTCATCAACCTTCTTAACAATTTCCGGTTTTTTTAAGTATTTAGCGAAATCTGAAACGACCCGCTTTAATTTGAATAGCGGTAAATCAGCGCTCAAAATCGATTCAGCAGCATCACTCAATCTGTCGGCTTCATCACATACAAGGATAGAGGTTGGTCTAACCTCAATATCATCTAACAGCGATACAAACCGATAAGCGTTCATGACTAAAAGCGCATGATTAACTACGATAACGTCAGCATGTTTTGATGCCTCAATATCTTTTGCATATTGCGCTATCTCTTCCGCTGGTGACATTGCTCGGTCTAACAAAATCATTTTTTGTTTGATGCCAAACGGAAGAACGGAAATATTTTCTTGCGCTAAAAAATCATCTAATACCACAGATGTATTTTTACCTTTTTCCATCCATGCAATTAGACTTTCTAAAAAGAATATCGCATCATCAAATACGGCTCTTTTTTCATCTTCAAGCAACTGCAACAAGTTTTTACAACCTGAAATCGAAACATAATTAGCCAGCCCAACACGACGGGCAATAGATAAATTTTTACCTGTAACAGTGCGAACCCACTCTTGAACAAAAACGCCATCTTCTTCTGCAACTTGGCGTTGTAATTGGCGCGTAAACGTCGATATCGCTACTCTTTCGCCAGTGCGTGCCGCGTAAAGCATTAATGGCACTAAATAAGCGATTGTTTTTCCTGTTCCCGTACTTGCTTGCAGCATATTAAGACTAGCTTTGCCAACGGCTGAATCATATTGACAAAAACCTTTCGCAGTCCTTATTGCAAAATCAAATTGGTCGGGATGAAATGACATACCTCCGATGCTTTTAACTAACAAGCCATCCGAGCCTAAAATTCTTGTAACGTCTTCGATTAATTGATCTTCTAATATCATCATAAATCCTTTAAATCCACATACTCTGCGGCATTAAAACAAACGTAATGTATAAACAATCATCCGTGTTTCTACGGCAATTTTTTAAAACACCGGCAATGAAAATCCTAGACCATAATCTTTTCCACCGACGCGATCTTTTGAACTAGATTCACGACGAACAAATAAGTGAAATTGTTGACTGGTGCTACTACTTTGAATTTTCAGGGAATGTATTCGAAAATTACCGCATGGTTTCGGATTGAATACCTCGCCACGAGATGCCGCACGGCGTTTCAAACGATTAAACGCGGATGCGCCGTATTTATCAAAACGGCGATCACGAATAAATACCGCATGTTCATCGCTAGGAGGAACTTCATTGATTGGAAATGTTCGAATTAATGAACGATCTAATAGTGGTTTGAGCGATTTGGCAAACAACTCTAGATTTTTTTCGTTTCCGAATACTCTGAAAAGAAGCCCGAACTCACCTAATGCTGGTTTCCAGTCAGGCCACGAAACAGCCAATTGGTCGCCGTTAGATATAATTGAAGTATGCGTTAACATCACAAGCCTGGCATGAACTTCGCGGGAGACTTCTGCCGCCCGAATCATGATGTCTAAATGATGATTGAACATATTATTTCGCCCCAGGTATTGAAAAATCCCATTCAGACGTTTGCATAAATTCTGCAAACGCTTCGCGTGCCTCGCCAAGAACAACCGAATTAATTTTCAGTGGATAAAACGGTTCGAATGAAATAGTTCCTAGAGATACAGTCGTGTTCTCCAACACCTCAAAAAATTCCCATTGCCCCGATACAAGACCGCAACCGTTCGCGTAATGAGCGCCAAGAATAGGAAACTTTGCAAACTGATTTAGGGCTTCAATTAACAACCCAAGCTCAACAAGATTGGATTGGCGCAGCATTAAGCGTTGTTCAAGTTCTTGCCCTTGAGGAATCGCTTGCCACCCAGCTAAAGGCATACCGATTGAATTTGAGCTTGTGCCGGTTGAAGTCTTATTGCTCAATAGTTCTGCTTCTAAACTTTCAATCTTTTGACGCGCTTTTGCTTCTTCTTCCAGTGATCCAGCACGCGCCAATTTCTTCGCTTCTTTATCCAACGCCTTAATTTCAGCGGATATAGTCGAACGAACCTTTCCACCTTTTGCACGCAAAATCAAAGAATCTAAGTCTTCGTCCGTGAGAAAATTAATCTGTGTTTTATCTCGATACAAATCATCTGAACGAGCGCCAGAAAAAATAACTGGTTCGCATGGATCTTTGCAAACGGCATTACCGACCGACAAATTACCAGACACAAAACCCAAAATACCAGCGTCACCAGCACCAAATAACGACAACAAAGGATTTTTTCGTCTCCATTCATCGAGCGCCGCAACACTGCTCCGATCCATTCCTTCATCGCCTTTAATGCCGCCCAACGTCAATAAATAATGTTCATCGAGCGAAAACGGTTTTTCATTGCCCGTTTTTTCAATCACTTTTTTACGTACCACGTCACGCGCTGCGCGTCGCCACGTTCCACGCAAACCTGATGCTGGAAACATCAATCGCTCACCTAGTCGAGTTGTCGCAGAAGGCACAGGAATAGGTTTCATGTTTCCGCCCTTACGATCCATCAAATCTTTAGAACAAGTTGCAATTGGTTGTTCTGTAAATAAACCACCTTCAATAACAAAATTTCTCATTCTTCACCCCATATTTAGTTAAAAAGAAAATCTCGGTTGACGCTGAATCAATTATCAGGTAACTTTCAAATGTTCGCAATACAAATTTAATGTATAAGGTAAAATTAATGAAACCGACAGACTTTTGGCACGACAATATTGGCAAATACCTTTGTGATCTACCATCTAATCAATCTACCAGTGCGCTCATACCGCACCGGACACAAAAAGGTATTCAAGCATTGCGAATAGGTGCTATTGATGCGTTTTACATAGCAACACCGGCGCATTCTTATGTGATTGGCCGCATTGAAATACCTGGCAATCAAAAAATATCTTTCGTCCCAATTGAGGAATATTCGGCCAGAAAATATTTGGCCGCCTGGCTAATTAATGACGCTGTTAGTCCGTTCATTGTTGGCGTAATTTCACTCGCAAATGCAGCTTCATCTATGCGAATTAGTCACCACGTCACCAAAAGTTATTTTTGTGAAGCCAATGCAGGATTTGAATTTAATCTTGAAAAGGTGCGAAAAGCTTTACCGCTTATTCAAGAATTCTCGTGGAAAAAAGATATTGCGCCAGCCATCCACTTGCACAGTAATTGGATGCACGCAGAAGGCGATGAACGCCAACAACTAAATATTAAGTTGATGGCACTTTTAAAGAAAAACCCATCACTTAGATCAATCTTATCAACAATTGATATACGCCCTAATTCCGGTGAATATCAGATTCTTTCTTGGTATAACATCGACACCAAATAATATTGATTTTCGCGTCCGCGAAAACATTGTCATTGCAAGGAAGTTAGACCCGAAGACAGTCTAACTTCTTACAAACTCGGTACGGCAATTACCGCAAATAATTTTTAAATCAGGTTTCCCCCAAGCATTTATTTTGCATTTTTTACATGAATACTTGAGTCGATTACTTTTATCTTTCTTTTCCACCAAAGACACATCATCGCCATTCAAATCGACACCTGGCTCCGAAGCTGTAACCTTCACATCTTCTGCCCACGATAAAATAAAACCTTGTCGTAATAACTGGTTACAGTATTCCTGAAATAAACCGCCATCTATGACGTAATGCGTCATTTGATCGCCGGTTTCCTTGCCTCCTGGCTTGCCCGTTTTGGACGGTTGCAAACCAATTGATTTCATCTTATTTGCCCACTCTTTATTGTGGTATTTGCCGCGACCAGGTTTGCCGAAGTGTTGTTGCCATACATGCACTTGTTCATGTACTAGCGTGGACAATACGCTTTCAACTTTTCGACTATGGAAGTGAATTGGATTCATTGCTAATTCGTCGGCTAAAACGCTATGCGCATCTTTAAACCGATTGGGCGAGAAATACCCATATATTTTCGCGTTCTTTCGCTGGAGCGTCAGCAAACAGTCGGGTAATTGAGAATTGAATAGCTTACGATTAAAAAAATCGTAAGCTAATTGCAGTTCTGTGTACGTCTCTTCTGTTGGGTTCATGGCCTGAGAGGTAAGAAATCAATTTTGCCAACGGAGCCAGTATTTCTCCCCAAGTACACCCTCTATTCGACAAATTAAATCCTCTAAAACAGGGTTTTGAGGATTGTCAAAAAATGCTTGCACCATTTCAATCATTTGTAAAAAGCCAATTAAACCAAGACGTTTGCCGCGAAAATCTGAAATTGCCAAACGCAGTGTTTGTAACACAATCACCGGATAATCATACGTTCCGTTGTCATAGCTTTCAACAAGCTCTTCGAATTGATCTATCGCGGCGTTTGCCGCTTGTGCAATGTCGTTGTTCAGTTCAACACAACTATCTGATAACATTTTTTTCTCCTATTATGTAAAACTAGGTTAAGCGATAGCGCTCACTTTTTAGATAGCGTCATATCATTAAAATCATTGATGGATAAATCACCAGCCGCAAGTTGCCCAAGAAGGTTCTGGCCGCGTTCCTTACCATCGTTGTAGCATTCATTAAGTTCTTGCATGATAGCTGCATAGTTTGTGGCTACTACGACGGATATACGGCAACCAATGCGATTGCGTAGGAATGCCAACTTTCACAATATCAGTCTTGCTGGCTTGTTCAACATTGAATTGCCTAGCTAATTTGAGAGTATTTTCGCAATTGGAGCATACTTTATCTTTTGGCCTACCTTCCCAATGAGAGGGAACCTGACCGCAGCCATGACATACATCAAATGTATATCCTTTCTTTGCGCGTTTCATCATCGCCGTATTCCTTAATTTTCAGAGTTTAAATGCCGGACGCTTCACTATGCTTTGTATTGCGCAATACAAATCTATGCCAAAAATTTATTTCTTTTCACAGCCTTCAAGTGAAACCAGAACACTCGACTGACATTGGCCGTTTATTAGTTTAAAGGTGGTAATTCTTTTAATCGTGCCAGTGTCACCATTGGAGCAGCTTTCGTCCTCTATAGTTGTCATTGAGCCTGGGCAAGTCATTTGTTCCAGTGGCTTATTCTGACTTCTAAAAAAATAGAAAGACACTGTACCTACCAAGATTATCACGAGCAATGACAGTACATAATTTACAGACTTTTTCATTTTTATCCCCACGGCCAATCAGCTAAACTTTAATAACATAAATATAATAATGCTGGAAATAATTCCACTTAATAGAGCAGAAATAATAATATCCTTTTTCCGCGCACGATGTAGTTCTAATAACTCATTCGAAATAGTTTCAAGTGATTGCCGCAACGTATTTATATGACGTGAGCTTTCGCCCACAAAAGCTTGCTTTGCGGCATCTTGCATAGCTAAATTCTGATCGTTAACACTTTTAACTAAATTACGCTCCAATGAGCTTTGAATTTCACGTTTGGCTTCTTCATTAAATTGCGTGATCGCCATTCGATACCGATCACCGCCAGCATCGAGCGCGGCCACGCTTGCAAGAAAGCGTTGCTCCGCTTCCTTTAATGCGGTTGGTAAAGCCTCTGCCCTCGCTAACACAACATCAAGATCACCCAATATTTCAGCAATCAACGCTTCGCGTGCTGTACTTGGCTTTGCTCTATCGTTCATTTAAACAGTACCTTAAAAACATCGTCTAAATTCTTGTTAACCGTACTTGCCAAACGTTTCAGTGAAATCATTCGCAAACACGTTTGTTCTTCATCTGTTCCCTTTACTTCGCGCAAACGCGCTCTGTAATCGGTTTCGTCACCTACAATGTCGTGCAAGGGCTTACGAACGTTTTTCATGAGTTCAAAAGCTTCGTTCGCGTAAATAACAAAATTTTCATTAATCACGAAAGATTTTTCCAATGCGGCCAAGCCAAACATTGCCGCAAAATCTTTACTGATTACATCGTCAGTCTCTACCTTGTTGAATACCATTCTGATCTTAGATTTCGGCACGCCCAATTGCTTGAGTGCGGCAATTGTTCGCACTGTGTCAGATTGGACTTTGCCATCCTTAATGACTGGCACAACAAAATAATCAAACTCTTCCTGGCTGCCATCGTATTGCTGCATCAATTTTAAGAAATCTTCGACGTTTGACGCGCCAACATCGATGATTGCATCATCTGTTAGCATCAGTTCATTTAAAAGTTCGCCAAATTTTTTACCCTTCATTTTTTCGACTTCAATACCATCGGCATCAGCGCCGCTGTTGATCGACTCGATAGAAAATAGCTTTTCTACCTTCATGCGCGGCATTAATAGTTGTCCTGCAACTGTCGTTTTGCCAACATTGCCGCTAAAATTTAATACTGCTACTTTCATTTCGGTGTCCTTTTTAAGGTTGAGGATAATTTTGCTAATGCATCTAAATCAGGTGTCGAATTAATAATATTGTCCAACGTTTTTGGATTGTGTGACGAAGATGAAACTTCTTCCTCAGATTCTATTTCAATTACCTTTGCTACTTCTTTTTTTATCGCGCCGACCTCACCCTCCCCTTTTGTAGACAAAAGGTTTTGGGTTCCAGCGTGCTTCTTTCTTAAACGATACATCGCATTATTAAAAGTATTCAGCGTCATCTTAATGTCATTTTCATTAAGCACTTCTAACACTTTTTGGCGCGACACACCGGCTTTTAAAGCAGCTTCAATATCAAGGAAAACTTCTTCTAGCTTCGCTGTATTTTTCCTGTTTTCGCTGCCTTGTGCGAGTTTTGCTAACTCTTTTTTAATTTCTTCTTTTGACATTCACGCCCCAATTTTGAAATCGGTTTTTCTAGTATTGAGCTTCATCGTTTGCTTTGTCAAGCGATTTCGCTTTATATTTCTTATTTTTTGCAGTAAAACTGCAAAAAATCGCTTCATAAGTGTATGCAGATGCATATTTATTGCTTACAAATTGCTTCATATCTGTGATTATGCGCTTTTTTCCAGCTTTTGAGTAGCTTCAAATTCATTTTTTAGGAGCGAGGGGGTTAAATTGAGGGCAGGATAGGCTTTCAGCATAATTTTTGGTACAATTTCCCGTAAATCGGTTTTTTGTACGCAATATTTTCCCCTCGCTCCTAAAAAATGAAGCCAATCGAAACTACACTTCACGAAGATCATTTAGCGAAATTTAAGCTTGTCGCTCAAAGAGAAAAAATGAAACCAGCGGCGTTATTGCGCCAGGTGGTTCTGATTTTTTTAGGTGTAAAAGAGCGTGAAGCGCAGTCATTTATTGAAGATGAATTAAGCGATAAATCTTCGAACGAATATGTAATGAAAACGACCGTGAGCAGGGACACCTCTGATGATTTTTCCAAATTGGCAAAATCTCAAGGTTTATCAAATGCTAGTTTTTTGAGGGTTTTGATTGAAGAACGTTTAAAAAAGGTCGCGCCTGATTTAGAAGAATCAAACAACGGAATGATTGAGATAAAAGAAATAGAAAGGAGAAAGGTGTTAGTGACATTACCCTTGTTTGTTTATAAACGCGCAATGGTTAGAGGGCGTGCGAAAGGAATGAAAATTTCTAGGTGGATAACTTCAATAGTGCAAAGCAATTTGACAAATGAGCCGGTAATGACTCACAACGAAATCATTCACCTTAATGCAAGCATTAGGGAATTGGCTGCGATTGGTCGAAACCTAAATCAAATCGCTAAGGCTCTAAATGAAAATTTTCATGAGACAGACAGATTTAAGCTGTCAGAACTGAATGCTTTAAAGAATGTTATCGATCACCACAAAGAAAAAATACGCTCTTTGGTTAAAAGTAGTAGCCAATCTTGGGAGATTAACGAATGAGTATTATTTCAAAAGAGCTTAAAAAACCTTTCGAATCCTCAGTAAGAACAAAAAAAAATGTAACGGAAAAGCTGTCTAGCGGGAAAAAAAATCTACGAGAAAAAGCGAGTCGCGTTGCCGGTGGATCTTCGGAGGTCATGGTAAAAATCACTGGATTTGGAAAAGGGACTGGACATGTCGCGGCTCATATTAAATACATAGCACGGCATGGCAAAGTAGAACTGGAAACTAATACTGGACAGCAAATTAATGGTGGAAAAGAACTAAACGCTTTTTTTACAGAATGGAATGCAAGCCTCTCAAAAGAGAGAAAAAACCAACGTGACACAATGCATTCTATTTTCTCGATGCCACCAGGTACGCCACCCGAAACAGTAAAGATAGCCGTTAAGCGTTTGGCCGCAAATACGTTCAGTAATCACGAATACGTTTACGCATTGCACACAGATACATTACACCCGCATGTACATCTGACAGTGAAATTAAAAGGATTTGACGGCAAAAAATTGAATCCTCGAAAGGCAGATTTGCAAGAATGGCGAGAATCGTTTGCGGAAAATATGCGTGCGCAAGGTATTGACGCAGAAGCAACGCCGAGATTAGTACGGGGGGTGGTGAAAAAAGCTGAAAAAGCTGTTGTAAGGCACATAGAACAAGGTGATAAAACACATAAGCCACGAGTATCAAAAGCAAAGGCTAAAGCAATTAAAGAAGCGGCTGAGGAATTAATTCAAGAAAGTAAAGGTCTCGCGGTAACGCCTGGTGCTTGGGTTGAAAAAATTAAGATAGCACAAAATAAAATTCGTGAAACATGGAAAACGGTTGGCGAGTCAATTGCAAAAATCGATGACGATGTAAAGCCAAATACAATTGAATTAAAAAATGGAAAGGAATTAAACAATGAGCGACCAGACTACAGTGAATCAAGACGTGGAGGTGAAAGAATCCGAATTGCCAGAAGAGTTGCCCAACATTTATATAAGTCCGACGTTGACGAGGCTCAAGGAAAAAGACAGGCCAACACCATCGCCAGCTTGCGAAACTTGCCCAATATCGATGTGGTATTTAACAGAGGGCAATCTGAAATGTTATTGCGGAAGAATGCACAAAGAAGTTTGGGCGACCAATTCGGAGTTGGAGCCGGTGATGAAGTGCGACGGTCGAGAAATGGCGATACAAGCGATCTTAAACGGGAATTAAATAATAAAGAGTTATCAGCGAAAATCGAAAAATTTGTCGTGGATATGCCGCCAATAAGAACCGTTAGAGATGAAATTAAGGCAAAATTAACAAAGCAATTTAATAAAGAAAAAACGCAAGATGTTGAAGCGGTCGATAAATCTTTGGAAAAAACAAAAGATAAGGATATTGAAAGATAATTTCGCGGACGCGAAAATTTTGAAAATCATGTAAACGACACGTCACCAATATCGTTTAGGTTTAATGCATGGTTAGCTTTTCGTCTCACAATGACAAAATAAGCGTTTTTTCATCAAGCGGCTTTCGCGGCATAAAGCCAGGTGCAAGCACCCTATTTATTCCACGACCGCTTGACAAAGCGCGGATTTTGTCAAAACAGAGACACCGCTAACCATGTCGCATTAAGACCGATCAAAACGATGAAGTTGAACCGCTCTGTGTCTTGTAATTCAACAGCATCCCGCAACCAGAACGCTTAATCCCGATCAATTTAAACGTCAAAAAATAGCATTCATTTGTAAAGCGAAATCGCTTGACATTGGGGCATTTGTCAACTACTATAAATATACAAACAAACTTTCTTGAAAGGCGATTTATGAAACCCTCTAAATTTACATGCGCTCTTGCCCTATCGTTGGGTTCCCTGCTAGTTGGTTGTGGTGGTGGTGGTGGTGATTCGCCAGTAAAGATCCCTGACACGGTTGTAAAGACTTGTACGAATGGCGGTAATGATTACCCTACTTGCACCCCTCCTTACGTTGCTGGAGACCTTCAAACAAGCGTAGATAAACCGCCGTATGCAGAAGGTTCAGAAGATTTAAGAGCGTTTAATTATTTGAATGATTTACGTTCGTCGCTTGGACTCGGAAAGCTGAATTACAGTGCTGAATTAACGCTATCTTCTACTAATCATGCAAATTACCTCAATACAAACAAATTGTTTTCACATGATGAAAATAGTTCTTTGCCTGGATTTACTGGTGTTGGTGTAACCCAACGCGTTAGGTATGCTGGCTATCCATCAACCTTTGCGACCGAATTGCTTGCGTCATCAAATACAAAGACAGGTGCATTAGAGCGATTGTTAGGTAGTGTTTATCATCGTTCAGTATTGTTAAGCCAGGCAATGCGTGATGTTGGTACATATTCTTATAAAGACAAAGATTCGTCGGCTGCTGTTTTGGTGTTAAATATTGGTTACAAATCTAATCCTCAACGTAATGCTTCTGATTTCATAATGACTTATCCTAAAGATGGGCAGACTAATGTAAATTTAAGTATGTGCGCTGAATCACCGTGGCCGTTTCCTGATATTAAAGTCGAAGATGCATGCACTAATCCGCGTGCTGAAAATGGGGTGATAGTGATGGATATGAAAGTTGGTTATCCTGTTTCTATAGCAATCCAAGACAGTAAAGACTTAACGATCACGAAATTTGAAATGTTTGAAGCAGGTAGTAATACACCAATCCCTTCATGGCTAACAACAAAAACAGATACAACTTATCCAGTATCAAAGCATGAGGCTTTTATTACGGCCAAAGCAGGTTTAAAACCGCTGACTAAATATGAAGCATCTTTCTCTGGCTTAGCTGATGGAATCCCATTTACAAAAACTTGGAGTTTTACGACAGCAGCTAGTTTGTATTCAAATTAGGAATAATTGTGGTTCTGTATTTGAAACGGAAACTACCAAGTGAACAGTTTTGACTACGGAAAAATACTGTTTGGCACCTTATTTTAAGAGAAGGATTAATGATGAAACTCAATGAACTAAAAAAGAAAACTCCAATTCTGATTGGTATTAGCCTTCATCACGAATAGAACGGAAAAACATGAAAATTAAACCATCGAGAGCGCTTCAAATAACGGTGGCGCTAGCGACCGTTCCCGCCGCCTTAGCAATCGCGTATACGTGT
Source organism: Undibacterium sp. (assembly GCA_043770645.1). Taxonomy (GTDB): domain Bacteria; phylum Pseudomonadota; class Gammaproteobacteria; order Burkholderiales; family Burkholderiaceae_D; genus Undibacterium. The sequence goes on from JAYVHZ010000401.1 coordinate 13,621, forward strand.
CCAAACGGCTGGTTAAAGTGGCTGGCTATTGGTTGTTTGCTTGTTTTTGGCGGTGTCACAGAATGGATGATCGACCGCGCTTTAATAAATGCTGAAAAATCGGCGTTGTAACCGAGGAAAAATAAATCATGGCACACGCCTGGACAAAGCAGAGTCAGGAAAACTAAGATCTTCAACATTCGAAAAAAAACCGCCAATTAAGGCGGTTTTTTTCTTTCTCAACCATTAAAGGTTTTAAAAATTAATCGTTGAACAGATAGCATTAGACTCATCGTACCATCCAGAAGTGTTGACATCCCAATAATAAGAACACACATACGAAGACTTTATTTGCCACCCCGCCCCAAAACCATCATTCCCATCGCCAGTACAGGAAAGAGCATGTGTTGCCCATGTTTTATAAACACCACTTGGGTTGGACTCAAAAGTGCGCGTATTAAGGGTCATAGTCGATACCGACGTAGAATCCCCTTCCTTACCACCAGGGGTTCCGTCTGCGGTGGCATTTAGAACGTAGGTAAATGGATCTGAATAGCTAGTCGTAGTAGTGTTATAACCAGATTTTCCTGTGCAACTTTTATTTGGTACATTAACAATGCAGGTATTAAGTACAGATGTGTAAGGAGTGCAACTATTGTTCTCAATTACATAGAACGTTGTAGTCGCAATCTGCCCTGTCTGACCGGCTGGACATGCTGAAAAGCTCGTGGTGTTGGCTGGACACGTTAACGCCTGACAGTTATTGCTACTCGATGTCGATGGTGTGCAAGCCCCATTAACGACTGAGTAACTTGTCGTCGTCGTGATCTGCCCTGTCTGACCGGCTGGACACGCTGAAACGCTTGTGCTATTGGCTGGACACGTTATCACCTGACAATTATTGCTACTCGATGTCGATGGCGCACAAGCCCCATTCACAACTGAGTAACTTGTCGTTGTCGTGATCTGCCCTGTCTGACCGGCTGGACATGCTGTAACGCTTGTGCTGTCCGCTGGACACGTTATCACCTGACAGTTATTGCTACTCGATGTCGATGGTACGCAAGCACCATTAACGACCGCGTAGGTTGTCGTCGTCGTGATTTGACCTGTCTGACCGGCTGGACATGCTGAAACGCTTGTGCTGTCCGCTGGACACGTCACAATTGGAGGTACGCACATCGTACCGTTCCATGACGTACCAACAGGACAAGCGCAAGATATTCCATCGGCTTGCAACACTTGATTGCTTGGACATGTATTCGGAAAACACCCTATTGGTTCACCAATAGCGTCTTTTTTTAGAGACTCGCCCCAATTGCAAACCGGATCATCAGAAACACAATGTGCGTAAGGTAATCCTTCCATTGTCCAGTGTTTCCCTGGGGGGCAGCCCAAAACTTTAGGCTTGCCCATGCACAAAGCAGGATTTGCTATACAAGGATTGACATAACCACCGTTACCCGTATTAGGAACACATTGAGAGCGGTCGTACTCAGGGCTTTGTGTCACTCTACCATCAGGACAAGTAACGATTGTCCGCTTAAACATTAGGCCAGAATAACCATCGCCACATGGCTTTTGACTTGCCGTATTTATCATATTAATAGGCGTACACTGCGTGTCTGCTGCTTCTAACGAGACTTCGGTAATCACGTTAGGCGCGGCGATGCTATAACCGAATAGCATCAGCGTCGAAATTAAAAACAATAAACGCATCAATCTTAATGTTTTCATAATCTTAACCTTTTGGTTTAGTTATTTTTTCAAACTTCTCTTCCATCTGCTTAATCTGCATTGTTCCTGGAACAATTGTATTGTCTTCAAATAGAATTGCCGGTGTGCCAGCTAAGCGCAATTTACGCATAAGGTTTATGCTGTTATCGAATGAAACTTCACAATCATTCGTTTGAACGCCTTGGCTTGGATTAGACATAAAATCTACCCAAGTCTTAGTTTTATCTGCCGCGCACATAATTGATTTTGCTTTTCTTTTTGAGTCTTCGCCTAAAATCGGAACAACGAATGTGTAAACCGTTATATTCGTCATCTTGTTAAGTTCTGACATTAATCGATGGCAGTACCCACAATTCGGATCTTCGATAGTGATAATTTTCCGTGAACCGTCACCACGAACCATCTTTATCGCATCTTTTAAATTGATTTGTTTGAAATCAAAAGCTCCGAGGTTCTTTTTTGATTTTTCGGTCAAATTTGTGCGAGTTTTCACATCAACAAGCATCCCTTGGAAAAGTACCGATATTTCCTTATTTGTGTAGAAAATACCCTTCTCTGTCACTACTTCGAGAAAGCCTGTATTTTCGACTTCGACCACTTTTAGGATCTTGTCGTCAACAAGAAGGGGAGCCAACGTTTTTCTGATCTCATTCAAATTTGATTGAGCAAACGCCGTGCAATTCAAAGACAGCAAAACAATTAAAGACGTAATAAATTTTTTCATTCTTGTTCTCCAAATTAATTATTTGTTACAGCAATAGAAGAAAGCGAACCTGAACTATCGCGGACAATAATTGTTGCAAGTCCTACTGATTTAGATTCAATTGACAAATTAGAGCCATTGACAGATGCAACCGCTACAGAAGTGTTATTGCTAACGGCTGTATATGGGCTTCTTCCTCCAGTGATTTGATAGCTTCCCGTTTCTCCAATTTTTAAGAAAATTGAGCTTGGTGCAGTAGTAAAAAACGGTGTTGTCGTGGTACTGACCGATACATTAAATTGCTGCGTTTTCCCTTCGGAGTCGAAAACAACAACGCTTGATGCGCCAGTAGCCATAGCTGTAACCGTCAATGTACCGCTGGCAATATTTGTAGCAACTACTGTGTTGTTACTACTACTTACGTAATAAGGAGGCGTGCCACCGGCTACCGTAAACGTAGTAGAACCAGATGGTGATAAAGTAACGCTGGCTGGTGCAGTAATAAACAAAGGTTTGAACACTTCGAAAACATCAACATCAAATTTCAAACTTAATCCCTTTGAGTCCGTAACCACAACACTGCTTAAACCAGCAGTAAGAGTGTTAACCTCTAAAATTGAATTCACAATCGTAGCTTTCAGTACGGAAGGATTCGATGTCGCTGAGTAGTACGGCGGTGTCCCGCCTCCAACAACATACGAATTAGTAGAGTTACTTTTTAGATTTACTTTTGATGGTGCAGTAGAATATAAAACAGAAGCTACTGCGTCCCCTTCGCCAATCAATGTTGAGATATTGAAAGGCGTACCAATCGCATCAAAAACAACGATGTTGGCTGTACCATTCTTAATACCTTTTAATTCCAATTCGGAGCCGTTGATAATATTGGCGGCAGTAATATTGCTGTTGGAACTTGTGGCAGTGTACGGTTGAACCCCACCAAGAATTTTGTAATTTCCAGCCGTGTTTAAAGGTAACTTAATTTGTGATGGAGCATTAACTTTAAAAGGTAATAAGCTACTTGATGCGGTAATCACAAAATCGAAAACAACAGTATTACTGGCAGTATCTAATACTGTAATTTTTCCAGATCCAGCATTTTTACCGGTCACAGTTAAAGTGTCGCCACTAATTGAAACGGTCGCCGCGCCATTGCTACTAGACGCTGTATATTGCACGAAGGCTGACCCACTGCCCCCGCCCGTTATTTTGAAATTGGAAGATGTGCCAGCTTGAAGTGAAATTGAAGATGATGCAGACACAGCTAACGGCAAATTTTTGACTGGAACGACCACATCACCAGAGCCAGAACCCCCACCACAACCGGCTAAGAGCGCTGCAACCAAAATACTTACAGAAACAACAGAGGAAGATTTATTTAACATAGTAAAGACTCCAATAAATTAATAGACACATTCAGATTTAAAGATGGCTTGCACGCCATAAGTATTTGCGGAGAAGTTCCCGCCGTTGTTATCCGTCAAACGAATTTGTACTGACCAATTAGCACCAGCATCGGTCGCATTTTGATAAAAGCCCTGTCTCGGAGGAATGTTCGCAACATCGACTACAGAATGCATCATCACGATTGTGAAAGCTGGAACGCCGCCATCTTCACAAGTTGGTTTTGGTACTGTGCTTCCGTCTTGAACAAGTACACGGCTCATTTCAATATTTTTTGCCAATAGGTTAGAAAGCTTGATGTACTTATTCAAACCAGACACATTTCGACAAATCAATTCCTCGCCGCTTGCTGTGTTCTGTGCGGTTTGTCCCACAATCGCACACGCGGAACCAGCAGATGAAAATATTTTATTTTCAACCCAAAAAATACCATTACAAATGAAGCCGGTTCCTACGGCATCCGTGCCGGTTAATCCTTTAGTGGCGCAGCCACCGCCGACCGTTATACCCGTGGTCGCATCGCCAACACGTTGCCAAATATTACCGCGACAAATTACTAAACCATTGCCATTAGAGTTTTGCGCGACCGCAGTATTTCTTACGCATGCCGCTCCTGGAGTGCCAATACCGGCCACTTGATCGAACGTGATAGTGTTCGTGTCGATGTTATTAATATTTTTAATGTCGTGATTGTTTACGTCCATATCACCAGTAAGCTTGCGAGTTCCATCTAACCGGTAATACTCAGACAGCAAAGCTAATAGACCAGAGTTTGCGCCTATCTTAATAGTGATTGTACCTTTAACGTTTCCAGCAGGATTAGGCTCATTATAAGAATTACCGTAACCAATCACCTTAGTGCCATCAGCAGCATAAGACATACCTCCATCGACTCCGATATTCGAAATGATTTTTGCTGAAACATCTGTGCGAGGATTGCCGCTAAAATCCACGAGTGGCGATGTCGAATAAGCGTGACCCGTACAAGTGTCAGCTTTGCAGCCAGCCGGTGCAAGTGTGAAAGTGAACGTCAGACCAATTGGGGATTTTTGACTAAACGAAGCATTTAGGCATTTTACTTGTGGACTTGTGCGGTCTTTTTGCAATTCAGTCCAGTAATCGGCAACAAGTGTATCGCCATCAATAAACCCTTGATTAATACAACTGTTAATCCCCGCCTGGAGTTGTGTCATGTATTGTGCAGTTGCGACAGCACGATTTTTGTCAGTAATTTTTTGAATTTCGGTGGTTTGCCCAATTATCAAAAAACCTGCAATCGCCAAGCTTAGTAAAAGTTCGATTAAAAACATATAAACCTCTAATTTCTATTTTTTTCGCGGACGCGAAAATTAAAATGCGCAATCAAATAAATAGGTTTCATTTGATTGCGCACTCGATGAGTGCGCAATCAACAGATGTATTAACTGAACGTCGCTACAAATTCTGTATCATCGTCCGCACAAGTAACCTTAGCCGCATCCATTGCAACGCCTGGTGCTTTCACTGTTGCACCAGCAATCAATAATTTCACTGATGAACGACCTAAAGCAGTCGCCAACGTAGGACACGCGCCATCTTTAACCGAAGTAATAGTGCAGGTAAAAGAATCGTTGTTAGCAACCAATCTGCTAGGGGCGCACGAAATCGTACCGCCCATATTCGTTGTCAACGTACCTGCGTTGTTAGTGATGGAGCCGACATTTTTTAATAAGCTACCTGAGACAATCGCAGCGTCAGAAACGGACGCGTATTGACCTTGATAGCCTGCGGTGATGTCCGACGCTAATGTAACAACGTCAGCACCTAAAGATTGCCCTTTTGAACTTGCATTACTTTTCGCAAATTTTGGATAAGCCAGCGACAACAGTAAGCCAACCACAACCAAAGTAATCAACAATTCAACCAAAGTAAAACCTTGAGATTTTTTAGAAATAATTTTCATTTTCGTACCCTTTTTAAAAAGAAAAATAAAACAAATAAAACAAATAAAACACACATTGCACTGCTCTAAGACACGTTCGCCATTTCCATAGCCAACGTAAATTCACTATTAATACCTTGTGTTGCCAAATAAAAAGACAGCATCAAACCTAAAACTAATACTTGAAGAATAAGCCGCCATCGTTGAGCTTTTTGTTTTGTCGTGACCGGTGTTTCTTCTAAAACGATGTCAGACACTTTCGTCATTAATAAAGCTGTATCAGTGGTGTAATCACTCATATCTAAAACACGATAGAAAGTTCTTTTGTCCATTAAGCCGGTATTGAAAATTTCACCTCCTTCCTTGGAATTTCCCTCCAAATTGCTGATAATTAAATCTGTTTGCCATTTGAGCCACGGGTAAGCTGATTCATTAATCAGCACTAATGCCGATTTGAGTGCAACGACTTTATTGCCGCCGATTTTTTGGGTAATGACTGCTAAGGTGGACATAAACAATGCACCGTTAAATGCTCGGTATAATTGATATGGTAAGAAATGCTTATCAAGAAAACGCCTTGCGCCACCAACATACTTTTTTAAAGACATAAACATCAGGATCATTGCAATTCCAATTCCTACTACAAAAATCGCACCGAATTTTTGCCAAATATCCATGAACGTGAGGACTGCATCTGTGGTCTCACCTAGCTTATGAATATCGACTGATGATGCGATGTTTTTGAACATTTCTGGCAGTAAATAAAACGCTTGAGCGAAACAATAAACAATAAAAATAACAACCATCGTTATTGCAAGCGCAGAAGTGCTTTGAATATCTTTAATAGTTTCTTTAAGCGCTAATAAGTTATTTCCTAAAGATCTCAAACCAAAAGCAAGATCTCCCGACTCTTCGCAAACTTCGAGTAATACTTGATCCTCAAACGGAATAGTCCCCTTAACGGCCTCAGAAAATGTACCGGCATCCGAATTTAAACGATGCAACCAGTGGGCGCACAAAATGCCTGTAGGACTGCCCTTGTGTCGTCCGGCCTGGATATTCAAAATATCTTTTAAGTTTTTGCCTTTAGCTACTTCCATCGTTTTCGATAAATCGAAATAGAACTGTCCACGCAAACCTTTAAAACGGAAGCATGCAGCTTTGAACAACATTTCGTTAAGAAAATTAGACATTGATTTGCCCCAATTTTGTTAGGTAGTAATCGTCAAAAGAACCTAATTCATTCTCGACTTCCTTTGGATCAAAAATGCCACAATGAACGTGATACATAGCCACCTCCATTGCTGTTTTTCCTTTGGTTTCTGCGTCGGCAAATGTAGCGTCTCCGCGCATCATGTTAAATCTTTGAGCAATCTCAATATTTTTTGCATCACGCACCAAACGTAGCATTCCGTAGTCGGGGCGCAGCATTTCTGCTACTGCGATCCTTTTACCGAATCCGTTAAACACATTGCTGTATTGACGACGACAATGCGTACATCCTTCGTGATTGGCTGCGAACATTGTTTTACGATCAAGTCCCTCAAAAAGTCGTTCAACTTTTGACAGGTATTCGTCGTCATAAACTTCGGTTGCTGGTATCTTGCAGTGCGTACACAGTGTACGAATCAATGCTTGAAAAATGATTAGATTTATGAAGTCGGGAGTCGAAATAACCTCTCTACCAATCCCTAACTGTTTGGAAACTAAACGCATCGTCAAAGCTTCAACAACTGAACCACAATGGATTGTACAAAGACCTAACAATCCGGCTTCTACAGTATCTTTCCAAAGTTCAGCGGTTTGGTCGTCACGCACTTCACCAGCAGCAACTACTTTCGGATTGAGTCGCTTCATTTGTCTTTTCGAAGCTTGAAAAGCATCGTAATCTTTTGATTCGTCAGTCAAAGCACGCGAAATAGATACCTGCGAAGCATTTGGTACGTCATTCTCCACAGGATCTTCAATTGTGATAATTGACTTCTCTTCTGGTATGTTGGTAAGTATGGTGTGTTGCAAGGTCGATTTGCCGGAACCTACGCGACCGCAGATAACAATCCCACCCTTCGGTTTTGAAACCGCAAACTCAATTAACTGAATTTGGTCAGGCAAATAGCCAAGAGGCGCTAATTCTTTTTTTTCAGATCGCTTGCGATGTGCGACCGTCAATCGCATAACAATTAAGATACCGTTGTTAGTCGGTAATGACGCAAAACGAAACTCAAGGTCAATATTTTGGACTCGCAGCGGTATATTGCATTGTTGTGCAATATTTTGATTAAATACCGCCTCTGATACCTCTTCGCCGTAGTTGTTATACATGTGGCTAATGCAAAGCAGTAATTCTGTACTGGCTATTTTGAACTCAGAGATACGAACCAATTTCCCGTCGATACAGAATCGCACGTAAGAAAATTCGTCTTCTAAATTTATTTCAAAATGCAAATCCGAAGCTTCATTTTTTAATCCGAATCTCGCAAAATTTTCAAACAGAATAAACAACGCACTTGTTGATCTGCTTTGTGCTGCTGCAACGGCTTTGACAGCTTTTGCACCATTGCGTGACACATACAAAATTACGCTATAGGGAGCAATATATATCCACGTATCAGCTTGACGATATCCTTGGTCAACCAATAAATTTTTGATCGTATCGAACAACTCTGATTTCAATTCTTTCTCTTCGAGAATGAGAGCGAACAATTTTTTCTGTTCGTCCACAAGAATCGGATAAATTGTGTGTAGTAGTTCTTGTGCTACACCAATTTTCTTCGCAAGCGAATCACTGAATTTAGGCAATTCAAAATGGGATTCGATTCGCTTAGAATGCGACTCATGCTTAGAAAGTACGGTCGGTTTTTCAGGGTTGCTAGCAACCAACGCAATCGGCGCTTTTCGTGTATTCGCCTGATTATTCGCATCATTTTTACCTTGATTGCTACCACCAAAACCAAAAAGCTTTTTAAGTGCAGACATAAGATTTCTCGATTAAAAAATTAAGAATTTGAAAGCGCGGCAAAAACAGCTTTCGTTGTGTAAGTGGTTTTCCCTTTGTGTTTGGAAGCAACTTGGATTTCTAACCAAACACCGGAAGCGCCTATACTTTTAACAAAGTATTCGCCAACCATACCCCCCTTAACGGCTTGATACTGACGACCGTTTACAACCACGTCGGCTTTTAAATCCTGGTCAACACCGAGAATATTGATTGCGTAAGGTGGACGGTTTTGCGCCTTCGGTTTTGGTGTAGAAATTCCGATCACCGGCGCGGCCATTCTTGGGGTTCCTCCAACCAATGAAATAGGAGGTACGCCACCTGGCGTAATCGGAGCAGTCCCATTGCTTTTTTCCAATTCATCCAAAAGCTTTTTTTCTGCAACCTTCGCCTCTAAATCCATTAACTTTCCAACTGTAGTTTGCGCATGGGCGCACTTTGAGAACGCTACACAAGCAACGAACATCACAAAAATTGTATTCATCGTTTTCATATCTATTTCCTTATTACTGTGGTTTAGCAAATGCAGTGCCTTTGACAATCACGGACACAAACGAGTCTTGAACTCCGAAACTATGTTTTCGGGTAATTTTGAAATCGATACTGTCAATAATTGTGTACTTCGGTAATTGACTGAGTGAAGTCAACTCACGACCAGGTATATCAATACGCCATGTGTTATAACGAATTGGGGGTTTAATCAATTTCTTGCGAGTGACACCAGCGGGTAATAAATAGTCCGCAAAATCAAGCTGCGAAGAACCATTTTCACTAATAAACGGCATTTTTCCGTTATTCAAAATTTGAAGCGTAGAACCAAGTTCATTGATGGCTTCATCAGAAGTTTTTGCAGCGTCCATAGCTACACCGACAGCTTCACTTTTAAGATTTTTCACGTCAATTACTGCACTAATTTTGTCGCCCGATTTGTCAAGTAATACGTCAACAAAACGCGTGCCAGCACTAGCTTTAAACGTTTGAAATGTCGCTAGACGGTATTTGCTTTTAGTGAAAAATACGTCGCATTGCATTGGTATTGCTGATTTACAATTAAAACCATCCAAATACCATCCACCAACATCAAGCGGCCAATCTCTGACAAAGCCTAATAATGTCGAAACCGAATCTTTTGAAAGCACAACCTGGGTGCGACGTTGTTCAATAGCTTTATCGTACTTAGCTTGTATAGCTTTTTGCGCTTCTAACGCTTTACGCCTAATTTCCTCAGCTTCATAAGCTTTGTACTGATCCCACGCCAAAAACCCAATACCAGCTAAAGCGGCAGCAATCGCAAGCAGCTTGATTGAGCTTGGCAATCGAATTTCTTGTTTCTTTAATTCTGCAAATTTGTCTGCGTAATCAACAATGTCATCAAGCTCTAAAGGTGTGCCACCTAAAAAATCGGTATTGCCAACATACAAAATAGATTGTTCACCACATGAATCAGCGAATTGCGTCTTAGCAATCTCAACTTCCATTCGACTTGTTTTAATCGAATCGAAATCTTTACGAGGCTTACCGTTATCGATCCCGACGATTAAAAAACGTTCTTCGTTTAACTGAAACGCTGCGAATATTGTTGGGTGATTACCTAACGCATTCGCCAGCGTAATCGCGCCTGAATAAATCGTTGCTTTGTATTTGGCGTTTCTGTCAGCCTCACTCAATAGACCAACCAAATACATGTTTTCGGAATACCACAACAACGGCGACTTAACAGCAATCGCCCTTGATTGTGCTTCGCGTTTTGCATCCGTTTCGGCAATGCCGCTCCAATGCATACCAAACGCGAATTGTTTACCATTCAGTTCGATAATCATAATTGGTCTCTAATTAGAATCGATAACTTGCATCGACAATTGAATTAACGTCAGAACACGGTTCCGTGAAACGCTCACAGATCCACCGGCTAAGATTGGAATGTTCTCGCCCATCGTGCGCTTATTCAATTGTTCAGAAACGCGCTCAAAACCAACAAGCAAGAGAGATTGACCGCTACGAATAGGAATATCTTGCGAATTGCCTTGAAACGTATAGTTTGGTTTCTCGACTGCTTGAGCTGTTGCGCCGATGCCCACACTAAACTTCTCAAGAGTTGGCTTAGTGGATTCTTCCATGCTGAACGACACAGAAGCGCTATCGTCATCGCCAAGTGTCGGCAACATAATTAGCTTCAATCCTGTCTGGATCTGAGCAGTATTCAAACCAATATTTCCACCTGTGCCGCCAGTCGTGGCCGCAGCCGGTGTTGTGTTCGGAACGTAGCTGCTAATGTCATACACTTCATGCACAATGCCCTTGCGATTCTTTGTGAAATACGGAATTTCAGAAGACACCTGAACATCGCCTATTTCTTTAAGTGCAGAAACAATCGCTTGAGAATTTGAAGCAGAACCGCTGAAAATTCCCACGCCAAACGAACCGGCGTTAGTGCCAACCAAAGAACCAGGCGAGATAGTGTTAAACGACAAGTTTGGTGCGCTGTTTAACGCTTTGTTTAAAATTCCTTCAATATCAAATGATGCAGCGTCATTGTCTTTGCGTGTCACTTGAATTGTGCGAACGCGTAACATCACTCCACGGTTCAAGTTTTTAACTTCGCTTGTAATTAGGTGATCTGCTGCTTTAATCGACTCTTCCGTATCGGTCATTGAAATTGTGCCGGTCGAGGGATTGGCAAAAATCTTTCCTTGCTTTGTCAAAATTGTTTGTATGATCGCATCGCGCATACTTAATAATTCAATATTGTCTTTAAGCGTGGTTTCAATTGGTGACTTACTACCCTGTGAATTACCAGTCAGAGTTTTGCTATCTGTCGATTGCACTGTTTGACCGCGCTGGCCATTATTGAAAGTGTATGAAGTGGATGAAAACTTGGTTTGCCAGTTTTTACTTACCAATCTATACAAATGAATCGTATTCGTTGATTCGTCGTATTTATGATGAATGCGCAACTTGTTAGTAATAGCATCTAGGATTGTTGAAAGCTGACCTTCTGTTTTTGGAAAATAGAAGGCATAGGCGCTTTCAGCGCGTCCATTGGCACCTTTCCCTATCCTTTGTTCAACAACTGGCTCATCGTTCGTTTTTGGTGGCGCTCCGGTCGAAATTGACGGTACGATTACTAAGCCATTCGGCTTAACGTCATTTGTGCGATTGTTTGTGCTTGAATCAGCATCGGTCAAATATACGTCAGGGGAAATTGTCACAAATATGCCAGTGGCACGCGTCACGCGCTCAGCAAACATTGACAAAGAAATCCAATTTTCAGATTCCTTATCTGAAAACAAGAGGGTTGTCTTAACTGGTTTTTGTAAAGCTTTTGGCAAATTGACTTCTTTTGCGATTGGTACAGCTTTCGCAAACAAAAATGGTGTATTGACTTCCGTTTCTTTGCGAGTGAGTTCAGGGTCGAATGCTGGTGCAGCTTTCTTCATCTCAACACGCACTTTTGAATCAGCGAAGTTAACGTGATTTTTGACTGAATCTTGCGTATCAGTTGACACGCAAGCTTGCAGAAACATTGAGCCAATGACTATTGATAAAATCGAGCGTTTCATTAGTTAACCTCTTTTGCGTTGGCGTTGCACATTTCGCTTCCGGCGACAATGCGTACTACGTTATTTGTGTGAAAACATGGCTTCACTGCAAAACCGGATTGCGCCGAAATTGCAGTAACGAACCGAACCGCGTTTTTAAAATCGGTCTCTTTAATCACAGCAGAACCAGTAAGCGGAATATCACGAGTGACTTGCCAAACTAATTCCCAATTAGGATTACTTTGTTTGCCCCATCGCGTTAACAAGTGACGTAAATTAGTATCTTTCGCTGTCACTTCAAACGGTTGTGTCATTGGCAAACCGTTGATAGGCATACCTTGTTTAATTAGTGCATTTTTTACTTGCTCTTGCGTTGCAACGGGGTTCACTACATCTGTGGGAGCTTTAACTAATGGTTGTTGATTCGGTGCAGTAGTAAGAACAGGCGCGGAAACATTCGCTGGAGCCGGTACGCTCACCACGTTTGAAGTTGTTGGGGCGTTCATACTATTTGACACCGGTGCTTTCACATCGTTTGTAATAGTAGGCGAGGGTGCAGGCGAGGCTTTAATAACCTGGTTGCGCATCACTGTTGAAGCTGGATTTGTAGGCTTCGTAAAATACTCAGGACGATTTAAAGTAAATGTAACCACTTCACCATTGATGGTTGCTGAAAAGTCTTGTAACTGCTTTGCAGTACGATAAAACCGGTCGCTGATGCGCTCATAAGCAACAGGAAGCCCTTTATCATCACTAATGGATAACGAAAACGGCGCACTGACAAATTCAAGTACAGTGCGGCGACCATACTCATACGCTGTCACTCCAGCGCGTTCATCTGAAATGACGTACTGTGACTTAACGGTTTGAGCTTGTGTAGTCGCTATTGATGAACTTAACAATGCGCAAATGAGGATGATTTGGTATTTCATAATGAGAGATCCTTTTCGTTTTCGTTTCGTTGATTACGCGTTTCGCTTTGATTTTTTTCGGCCACTTGGATATCAGGAATCTTTCCATTGGCAATATTTTTAACTACATTCTTTTTTACCTGATCGAGAACCACTCTCTTTTCGTCCTCATTCAAATTGCTTGAATGTCGTTCGAAAACCGCTGTTGTAAGTGCGGCAGCACCGGCTAACTCTGGATGCTTTCTAGCTGCGTCAACTGGTGTATTTAATTCAAATACTTTTGCAAGTTTTTTGTTGGGATCAATTGCAGCGTCAGATTCTTGAGGCTTATTTTTTTCAGACTCATCTTTTTCGCGTCCGCGAAAATTCTCTGTGACTTTTTCAACCTTGCCTTCTGGTACGCGCTTCTCCAGTGCAGCTAAGTCAAATTCATTCGGTTTATAACCTTTGACGTGCATACCTTTAGCAGCAGCTTCAAGCCAAACTTCACGTTTGAAGGTTTCAGATCCACTTACTTTAATTTCGTCCCAACCTCGCGCATTCGCAATTGCTACTAACGAAGCGGCCATACCTTCCCCGTTAGATTTCGTTGTCAATGAATTGCCTTTGTCTTCAAACGCTATGGCTTCGGTATTTGCCGCGTAATAATATTTATTGCCGACGCGAACAAAACGTTTTTCTACATCGGCAGGAATGACCGTTGCAATCTTCGTAGTCGAAGCACTGGCTGTAAATATTTCGTCAGACTCAACTTCATTTCCACTTGGGTTCGTATTGGTATTGGCTTGTCCTTTAACATCCGGTTTTACGGTTGTTTCAACCACGCGCTCAATCGTGTTTAACTCATTCAATGCGTCGCGTACCTCGTTAAACTCAGCAGCGCGTTTTTTTTCAAGATCTTCGAACCCTCTTAAATCAATACTGTTTTTTAGAAGCGTTTTCATATCAGTATTCGGAGTGAGACTTTTAATCCGATCAATAACATCAGTGTGATTTTCAGACATCAACTTTGCATAACCTGGATACTCCTGCATGTTGTCTGAAACCTGTGCCGCAGCTTTCTTTGCTAGCTCCGGTGACACTATTTGCAGTAAATTTTTTACATCAGCCGCCGCCATTTCACCGTCAGTAATATTGCTGGCCTTGGTCATGCGTAAATCACTACGTATTTCAATTTCGGACAAGTTCAGTTGATCCACTGTCTTTTCGTCACTCATGATAAATTTCCTTCGTTAAATAGATAAACCAGCTTGCACGCAAAGTTGATCTGCGTAATTTCTAAGACCCGCTTCGTCCAATTCACCAGAAGAAGGTTTTTTAATCCCTGAAAAATCAACTGCAAAATCTTTCAAAGATAATTTTTCAATATCCAATAAGTCACTTACATTGACCGAGCGTAAAACCGTATTCACACCACTTTCATCGGATGGAGCGCCATTGACTACATCAATGCTGATTTGCCCCACTTGCGCAGCATGTTTTGCCAAATCAATTAGTGGTACTGGTGTATGTAATTCACCTTTCAAAATCGCCGCTTCTAGTTCGTCTCTGGTCGGTAATCTACGACCGAGCTTTTGCAAAGACTTGGAAGCAAGTTTTAAACGATCTATAAAAGCGGGAGACTGAAAATAAACGGCTTTTTTGGCAAAAATAGGATTCACATTTTCAACAATTACAATCTCGTTCTCGATACCAATACTTGTTACTTCTTGTGGAAGTAAAAGCGCACGGCGTTGATCTGATGTAGATTCAGATGGTGTGCGTTTTGTGAACAATCCTTTAGATTTCGATTCTGAAACGCCCTTGACGGTTTGATAGCCCAACCACTCACTAATATTTTTTGCCGCCTCAATATCACTGCGTTTCGGTGCGAACACTATTTGCGCTGCATGATTTTGTGTATACGTGGCCGCAGCATCTTTTCCGTAGATACTTACAATTTGCGAAGGGCTTTGCACAATAGTGAAAAGTCGTAAGCCATAACCGGCGATATAACTAACACCATCGGCAATTACGTCTAACTTACCCAATGCCGCGAATTCATCCAAAACTAGTAAACATTTGTATTTCAATGTGCGATCAACACTAGGCAATGTGCGCGTATTCAAATCAATTAATTGCTGAAAGAATAGATTTAATACAGGGCGTAACCGAGTTAAGTTGTCTGGTGTAATGCCGACATAAACGGACATTCTTTTTTTGCGCAAATCGCGCAAGTCAAAATCATTCGCGGAAGTAGCAGCATCAACAATCGGGTTAGACCATAATTCCAATCGAGACCGGAATGAGCCAATAACACCGGATCTAGTATTGTCAGAACTAATCGATGTATAACTACGCAAAGCGCGTACACAATCACCAGAGAACGGTTTGCCTTCTTTTTGACGTGATGCAATTAATTTTTCAAAATATTGCGAACCATCACCTTCAATTAAAGTTTCACGCAAGACTTGACCAAGCGTTACTAACTTACCTGGTGTTTCGAGTAAGCTTAAAACGATCCCTAAAAACAAACTTCGTGGTGTCGCAGTCCAAATAACATCAGTTCCTGGACGGTCAGGGAACAGCATATTCCCGATTTTCTGAATGTCATCAATACGAAAATTTACATCGTCAGAGATATAGCCAAGTGGGTTGTAACGGTGCGTTAAATAGTCGGTGGCCGCTGGATTAAAGAGAAAACATTTTTGACCGCATAAAGCACGAAACGCGCTAGTTAATTTGAAGTTTTCTTGCTTCATGTCTGAAACAACCACGCTATCACGCCAGTTCAACAAATTAGGAATGACTAAAGCAATACCTTTCCAACCGCGAGTTGGAGCAGATACAACCACATGAGAATCACCGCCATACATCAAAAACTTATTCGCAATATTCCCCAAAATCACGCCATCCTCACAGAACAGTCCCGCTTTCTTTATTTCTGCTTTGGTCGCAAATTTCGCATCACCAAACAGCTTCTTTTTCGCGGGGGCGAAAATCAACGCGATTGGTACGAACACCAAAAGAAACGCTATCGTAGAAGATGCGTAGAGCCATCTAACGGCTGCTGGATTGTCTTTGTACCAGTATGCATACTGATAGATAGTAAGCGGAGTCGCTTTATTAAAATCAAGCCCATACACACCCAAAAAGATACCGCCAGCGATATAGGCGCAAAGCGTCAATGCCAGCAAAATCGACACCACCACTAGAATGATGTTAAGCAAGATTTTGTTGTTTGAATTCTGGATCATAATAGATCTCGCGTAATTTTTTCTGATCGTAAAAGAGGACGATATCGATCACGCTGTACAACCTGCGTTTAATGTATTCAATGTCCAAATGTGCGCCCGTTTTACTGTCTTTAACCAATGACGCTAATTGCTCAAAAGCCTCCCATGCGCCGCCAGCGTGGGCGGTAGTAATCGAACCGCCGTGACCCGTACCAACATTTTTGATGAACTCCCATGCTTCATCGCCGCGCAATTCAGCTAACAAGATCCTAGATGGTTCCATGCGCAGACAAGCCGCTAATGCTTCTTTCGGTGAAGGCTTTTCGCCGCCCTCTTCTTCACGCGCAAAGAATAGATGTACTTTGTTTTCATGAGACTTTAAAGAGACTTCATGTACATCTTCGATTGTTATCAAACGTTCGTAAGCAGGGATAACTTTCGTCAAACTTTTCATGATGAACGTCTTGCCGGAGCCAGTCACCCCAACAATCAAAATCGTGCGTTTTTTCAATACGGCCATTTCCAAGAATTGACGCACCTTTAATTCGTTTTTGAGTGCTAACAATTCACGTTCAAAATCTTGAATGCCGCGATGCACACTAACGGCTTGTGTGAATGCACCCTCTTCGTCCAACTGGTCAATCGATTTCTCTACATCAGCCTGTTTACGAATTGTGAAAGAAACGGTATTTCGTTCACACGCTGGTGGAACAGAGATATTGATACGTTCACCACCAGGTAAACTTGCAGACAAAAAACCTTTCTTTGGAATTTTCTTTGAATTGTATGAAGCGATAAGCGTTGCAAGATGAAGGCAATGATTGAAGGTCAATTTGTCTTCACGAGCTTGTTTTTCCCATTGACCGCTACCGCCTTTAATAAATACTTCGTGCGGACGATTAATAACTACATCGTTGATATTTGAGTTATCCAAATATTTTTGAATTGGCTCAAGATACAACGTCAGCATTTCAAATGATTGTGAATCAAGCGTCATTGCTTATTTCCTCAATTTCAGATCGTACACAGTCGAAAAATCCAAATCTTGGGCTAACATAATTTGAATATGGTCGCCTTGATTAATCGAAATTGTTGGTGGAATATTGACGGACGCATCAAGAATTTTTTCAGCCATACGCTCACCTGAACTAACAGTATTCCCGTAGTTATTTGTGATGCCGCCAGCTTGACCATTTTTCGCGTTGTTTTGATCGCGTGCCGCTAACGCTTGTGTGCCGTCTTTAATCAAACTAATCATTAAAGCAGCACCAAAACGCTCAGCAAATTTACTATCAACATTCCCCTCAATTCCCGATCTTCCAAGAGCATCAGCGGAACCAGAATTGATAGCTATAACCACACCTTTCGGTGTCTTGATGCGATTCCATAACACGTATAAACGGGCTTGGCCGAGCTTTAAACCTGACGTGTATTCGCCATAGGCCATAGATCCACGCTCAATTAAAAGAACTTGCCCGTTATCTGAATAAATATCTCTCGTAATTCTGCATCTGGTTTTACCTGGCAAAGTGGAATCAATAGCTGTTTCAAGTACGCAATCAATGTTTGTGCCTTCGGTTAACGAATAATTGCGGTTTGGCAGTAATGCAGCAGATACGCCCTCGATAATCGTTGGTTTCATACGTACTGATGGTTGAGTCTTATTAGCTTCATCGGCAGTACCATCAACATTTCGACTATTATTGTCATAGCTGTTGTTGGTGTTAGATGCGGATTCTTTTGAAAAGCCGCCACGTTTACGCTCGTACCAAGGAACAATCGGGCGACCTTCTGAATCCAATTGTTGTTGCGCTTGACCATCAACAGCTTGACCTTTATGCGCTGGATCGATTTCACCTACTCTTCCTTGTCCTGTTGGTGTCTTCTTTACCTCAATAGGTAGAGGTTCAGGCTCAGCAGGTTCAGGATTTAAGCCGAGCGGAGGTAAATGACTTGCAATTTGTTCAGGCTCTTTCTTTTCCTCTTTTTGCTCTTTAGGTTTGCTATTCACTGACAGCACCATAGCAATCGCAACCGCAGCGATTGCGATAAAACCAGCATAAGTAATCATCTTGCTAGTTTGTTTATGCCGATTCACCGATGGAATTTGATCGTCCATCAATTCATCATCAGTTTCTACAGGCTCAGATTTTTTATTGAAAATACTCATTCGTTCGCCCCTTTAATTACGCGAATGACAGAGTTGCTACTTGTGCCGGTCGTATTGTCATATTCATCAGTCGAGTCAAAAGATTTGTTGACCACGCACGCAACCAAATCACCTTTTCGCAAAATGATTCTGCGTACACGCTTTTCAATAACGATGCTTCCACCCTTCACCGTTGTTTGAATAAGCGACTCTTTCAATTCCGTTTCTTCACCACGCTCATTTACCTCATGAACGCTTGGCATTTCTTTGTTTCCTGAGAACGTCAGGTAGATAAAGCGGCCATTGTCGCGTGCGCTAGTCGGACTTAATTCGGGTGCGCCAGCTACCCAATAATCAAAATTCATGCCTTCTTGATTTTGATTATCAATCGCTAATTCAGACTTAACTTTGTCTTTTTCTAATTGAGCCTCAAGGATTTCTCGTTTCGGAACCGCATCTTCTGGATAAGTAAAACTAAGTGAAAATACCAAGTTTCCGTTGCGCCATGCTTTGGTATCTTTTTCGTTCATTTCTTCAACGAAAAGCGCAAATTGATAAACGCGTTTATTGGTGATGACCACCAAATTTGTGTCCGCATGTTTGTCGGTAGGTTGCAGAAACATATAGTTTTTTCTGGTCTTGATAGACCATGCCTTGTTATCGCCCGTTTCCTTGTCCTCGATAACTTCACCTTCACCGAATCGTATTAGTGTCGCCACGCCAAAATACGTATTGACGCGCACAACTTGCCCTTCGTTATATTCAATGACCCGAATACGATCATCGTATTTTCCTTTCGCTGGCAAAATTTCTGCTTTTAGTACGAGAGGAAAAACCATTAGTAAGCACAAAATGATTTTCTTCATTTTGTCCTCACTTCACATCAGCGCCAGGCGCTTTTAAATCAGGCGTTGAATCTGGATCATTTCTATATTCGGTTACTTGGAATCCAAGAGGATTGATTGCACGGTCTTTCTCTTTCATCGGAGAGCCAACATACGAAAACGTAATTGATGCTGACCAATGAGAGACTTCCGGTCTGTCACCTCCGCGCTCAACCAAACGTGTATAGCGAACAAACGCTACATTTGGTTTGATGAAAGACGTGCCTTTAATTTTGACGCGCACTTTTGCGGTATCACCGTACATGCGCAAGGGAGACTTGGGATTTTTCGGATCAAATTCTTGAAAGTATTTGTCTTGTTCTGCTCGTGATGACATTAGCCCGACTGACGTATAAAACTCATCGGCCAATTCGCGGGAATAACCTTCACGGTAGCGCACATAAAGTTGAGTCCAATACTTATTAATGACTTCTTCATAATTAGTATCTTTATGCTTAATTGTGGATACCACATCGACTATGCCGGTGCTGTTATCAACGCGTATTAAAACAGGGTCGGGTGGATCTCGGAATAATGCGGCTGTCGCGGCAGCAATCCCTAAAATTCCAACGATTGCACTTGCCCACGTTACGCGCCATGCGCGGTTTTCCGACTTTTTCAGATTGAAAACTTGCGATGTTTCCCAAGATTGTGCCTCCTTCAAGTAATCATCAAGCTTACCTGCCTCAACACCCTTATTTTGTTTTTTTGACATTACAACCTCACGCTGTACATTTGACTGAATCACTGTCGGCAGACGTAGTTTTAGCGCCCGTTGCATTAACCGGCCTAAATTCTCCTACGCATGGCTTCGCTTTTTTTGCGGGTGTACTGCTGCACCCGCCGATGATGCAAATTAGAATTATTGCTGTGACGTAACGCATAAATTACTCCAACGAAAATAAGTATCTTGTTCCTCAATATAGCACATAATGAGGAACAAAACACAAATTTTACATTAAAGTTTTATTTAATTTGATGTCGCAAATTTGCTAATTTGCTTTTCGTACTTGATTCGCCCGATTACCGGCGACACGTTGATAAATTGCTTTTGTTGCTCTAGCGGTTACGCCTGGGTTACGTTGCGCCCATTGCTTATTTACATGCCGTTCCCTACGCGCAGCACGCATTTTGTTAAGAGTCCTGCCAGATGCGAGGTCTCGGCCAGCACCAGCAGCATCCTTGCCTTTGTTGTACGCCCAACCAACAGCGCCTAATGTTGACACGGCCACGCCACCGCCTAATGCTGACGCGATAGATGGCATTTGCATCATGACTAAACCAGCAATGGCGCAAAGGACTAATGCAGGAAAAGCTTGTCCTACGCCTGGGTTACTTAAAACAGCACCAGAATTTGTAAGATAAGAATTTAGAATCGCAAGAATTAATTTTGCTGAAGCTGCGGTTAACATAACGAGAAACACAAAATTGCATACTTGACCCATCCACGCATCAAAAAACCGTTTCGTTGGTTCGAAAATCAAACCTAAAATAAATACAGGGCCAACTGCCAATAAGATCGCTAGCGCCATTTTCGAGAGGATAAAAAAGAAAGCTGCCATACCAGTTGCCCATAAGCCAAACAACCAAATCAATAGAGCAATAAAAATCATTCCAATATCGGGAATTCCGGTCAATCCCGACGTACTATTAGCCTTCTGCCAATAAACCTCTCCTAGCTGATAAATACCTTGCATCAATTTATCAAGGAACAGCACACTAGAATCGCCCGACCCTCCTGTTACTACCTTCGCTAAAGCATCTGGAGATTTCCATAGAAAATCAGCAACGAATGTATTGTAATGCCCCACATTCAATGCAATCGCGGTAATCGTGGTTAAGCGAATCATTCGTCCAACTCCATCAATAACCGGTTCAGATATAACACCGCGCATCATTGACCACCCCCAAAAAGCCACATATATAGCTAACATGGTCGTAGCCACGGGAGTAAAAGACGCCATCACTGATGCAGACACATTTCCAACATAGCTTATTAATGCATTATTAATGTTGTTAAATATATCTGTATAAAAATGGAATTGGACTGTCATAAAAAGCTCCTTTTGTAATCCTAAAATCTAGGAATTTCACCTTTGGTTGATTTCATCCTAATTTCAGCGGCTTGTTGCATTCCCAAGTCTCTTTGTGCTTGATGCAGTTGTGCCAGCATTTGAAGCTTTACCGTTTCATTTTGCAACATGACTTGTTCGGCTTGAATACGCCCCTGCAAGTCTTGCATGTCTTTGGCTTGCGGCGCATTACCAACTTTATTCAGTAATATTTGAATATCATCGAAACGCTTAGACGCAGCGGTATAGGCGGCTTCGCCGGTCGCTTGGTTCAACGCTGCTTGATTCGCTGTGCGTTCGAAAGCCTTTGCTGCATCACTACTAGGGGATAATTTCGTACTTTCAATACCAAATACTTTCATCTTTGCGCGAATAGCGGCAGAGCTTCCATAACCACCATTGAGCAGCGTTTGATAGTCTGCGGGTAAATATTTTCGCAATGCTGGATTATTTACAAGATTTTGCATGCCACGTGCGCCATTCATGCTGTCAAATGTAGCTTTGGCTTGCATTAACTGATTGCGCATTTCTGCAAGCTGCTTAGCCCACGAAGCTACTTGCTGAACTGCTTGTGCAAGGTTAGCGGCATCGATCACCGCCCACTGAGCATAACCAGGTTGTGCCACCAACATACTTCCAACCAATGTCGCTATCAATATACGTTTCATTTTCATGTCATTCACCTTTCCTAATACGTTGAAATTCCGGTAGCCAAACATCAGGGTTGTTACCAAGTTTTTCGATAACACGAGTTGCTAAACCTGCTGTCGCCGTATTACCGGATAACACGGCTAATTCATCACCAAAACCACGAAGATTAAGTTCGGCCACAACTGAATTCTCACCTTGCTTAATCAAAAATTGTCGTGATTTTTCGCCCAACGATCTGATAATTTCCCACTCGCGCACAGTCGTTTTGAAACCATTCACATAGTCATCAAAATCGGCTTGCGGATTCGGTAAGTAAATTTGTGTCGCCGTTTGACTAATAATTGCACTAGCAATAGGCGACCTTAAAACTTGTTCTGGATACTGCGTAAACATAACTAAAAATCCATCTTGCTTACGAATCGTAACCAATTTATTTCCAGCCAATTCTTCGAAGGCAGGATCATTTAAAAGCTTCCAAAATTCATCCATGAAAATCGGAATTCTCCGGCCATCGATTAGCCCCTCAATGCGGTGTAACAAATATAAAATTGTTGGCGTTCTAGTCTCAGCATTATCTAAAAATTCAGTCACGTCGAAACCAACGATATTGCAATCACTTAAATCTAACGTATCTGATTCATTGTCGAATAACCAGCCCAAATCACCGCCACGACACCACCGCGATAAACGAATATGCAATCCGTCATCGTCGGTCGGATCAAAAAATTCCAGAATAGAGGAAAGGCGACGACTTTCTAACGGTACAGTTTCATTCATTACGCCAGCAATAGCACGGCTAATTTCCCGTTCTTCACGCGCAGAAATTAAGCGATCTTCGCGCTTCACCAATTGACGAACCAACTTATCAACGAATGTTAAATTATTCGGTGTAATGGGTAGTTGAACCGGATTCCATCCCGTTTTGACACCATTCTTAATCGGGAAATACTTGCCACCCATCGCACGTACACCAATGGAAGCACCCAAATCTTTATCGAATAGCACAGCAGATAATTTGTTTCTTTCATTGTCAAACTTGGTAATTTGAGCCAATAAAAACATTTCCAACACAGTTTTACCAGAACCAGATTTACCAATCACGATAGTGTTAGCCAAATCTTTATGTTCAGGATCTAACTTGGCTGCACGCTTCGCGTCGGCTCCGTTTTCTCCCTTATGGAAATTGAAGTAGTAAGGAGCGCCCGAAGTGGTCTGAAACATGCAAACGGCATCGCCCCATTGATTATGTCGAATATGCCCGATAGGATAATTATGAAAGCTTGCGAACCCCGCAAAGTTTCGGCTCGTCATATCAGCTATACGGGTTCTGTATTTAAAATTTCCTGGAAGTTGAGACCAAAAAGCACCGGCGATTCCCCAATCTTCCAGCGCCCATTTCATACCGTTATCAGATAATGCCGTACCTGCTAATGTAACCAAGTCTTTCAATTCTTTGGCTGAAAGCGCCTTGATTACTAACGCCATGTTATGAGCGCCTAAAACGAAATGATTGGAAACCAAACCATCTAAGGCATCGCTAATTTCTTCTACTTGAGACTCGGCAACATCGCCAGCATTGACCATCCTAGACTGCTGCCGCTTCATTCGCCCGACAGCAACCGGCTTTGAAAGAAAAGTGAATGATTGCGATAAAACAAAATCGCACGGCAGGCTAAGTAAATTATTAAGCAATCCTGGGTGAGTGATATCAGGATATTCTTGAATATATAAAATGCTTGCGAAATGAGTTTTTGAAGGCGCTTTTAACGCCATCTGACCACCTTTACCGAAGAATGGTCTAGAAGTGGCAAGAATATGCTTAATGGAACTCTTTGATAGTGGAAATCGTTGCCATTCGCCATTTACGAGATAAGACAAAAATTCGCCAACTTCTGAATAAACGTAACCATTATGTTCGTAGCAGCCTAATAATTCAGGATCGTAACGATCTAATGACGCTAAAGCAGCACTAACAACATCATCAATTGCACGAATCGCGCCGCGCTGGTCTTCTTCCGCAGCCGCACTATCTTTAGGAATAAGAAAGTCTAAAAAACGCGCCGCTTTTACTGGTTCCGGTTGATAAATCAATGTCACATACAATTCATTGACCCGCATCACCTCGCCTGACATGTGAAGCCGGTATTTCTCATTTAATTCACGACAAAAAGTATTCTTAAATTCACCGGAAGGATATTCATTGTGACGACGACGCACAGTGTGCGTCCACACTGCCACATGGGGCGAAGCAATATTTTTGAGGAAATTATTTAACTGATTGTGCCACGCATTAATATCTTCTGGATCTGCGCTTTCATGCGCCGCGCCTTGCAAACGCATTGTTTGCATATAGCCGCCATCGACCAATTTAACGGTATTACGCGTTACGTGATTACCTTGTGGAATAAATTCACTATTGCTGACTTCTTTGTTTGCTACGTCAGCGAAAGCTACGGTTGCACCCATAAATACCCCTTAGTATTTTTCGCGGACGCGAAAATTATTCTGTAAATCTATCTTTTGAAAGTGGGGAAAAAGAAGCGCCTTCCCAATGCTTTCTATTCAAACATCTTCCAAACGTGATTAACCAAATCCACGCAGCATCGAATTTGCCTGGATCGTTGGCGCTCAATAAATAAAGCACGCCATGAATCGGTACGCCCAACAACAAATATAAAGGTTTCCCGACCGCTAAAAAAATTAGAACCGTCGCCATAAACTCAAAGACGAAAGCGGTCAAAGGAATACCCCACATTGTCGCGGGGCGCGTCAAACCAGCGAACAGAGGATCTACAACGATCTCTTCTGGTGAGTTATCAGCGCCCGACATGATTCTTACCTCGCAGCAGAACTAATAGCATCAACAATTGCAGCAGAACCAAAAATCAACACGATCCCCAGAACGATTTTAATGACCCAATCCCAACTTAACTTACCGGCCAATGCAGCGATACCGCACGCTACAACGGCGATGATTGCGACGGTACGGGTTAAACCGCCATTGAGAATATTAAGGACTTTTGTAGCGACGTTATCCCACGGTTCGGCCATCGCCAAACCTGGCATTAAGATGACAGCAAAAACAATGAAAGTAACGATAAAAGTGAGGGCTTGTTTATTGGCTGTTACATCGCTTGGATCGTAATACAGCGCCTTTTTTAAACTTGATTTGATATTCATAATTGGACTCCTAGTTGTGTAAATAAATTTGAATAGAACGCAAGACACCTTGTTTCTTTAAGTGGCGAACCAAAGTATCTAAGCTCGCCCAATTGCGGGGTTGTTTTCGAGTAGTCGCTAAGCAAAAATCTCCTTCTTTCCAAGTTAAATTAATGATGAGTCGGTAAGTTAAATCTTCGTTTTCATACACGCTGTACTTTTTTACTACTTTGTTTCTAATAAAATCGGTCAACTCCGCTTCACTGATTAAGTGAAAAGATGTTGATTCCATTTCGTCAGAATGATTAGAAGCATTACCTTCGGTAGTCATGCGATTCTCCAGAGGTAACGCTTTGCATATTTGACCACAGCAAAATTATTTGTTTTAAATGTTATGCAAAGCGTAATTGTCGCCATTACGTTTTTGTCCTTACTCATTTGTTTTGTAATATCGGTTTGTTTTGTGCATTGGCATAAACAGCTTTGCAGCCCTTTGGCGCACCTGAACAACTCCAAAGAATGAAACCGCCTTTTATGCTTTTGCGATTTAATAGTTCACCGCATTTTTCACATTTAAATTCGGACGCGATTTGTGATTTCGATTGTCCAGGTTTGCCGCCTTCGTCCGGCAACGTCACAGCACAATTGGGATACCCTGCGCATCCCCAAAAATCACCTTTATTACCCTTCCTGCGTCGTAACGGCTTGCCGCAAGAGGGACAGGGAAACTTCGGTAACACCGAAGATTTAAACAACATCAATTCTTTTTCTAGCTTCGCATATTGTGGCGCAACCGCATCCGCGTAAGACGCTTCTCCTTTAGCGATAAGATCAAGTTCATTTTCTAAATCACGCGTAAAGCCAATATCCATAAAACTAAAGTTACCAAGCAAAAACTTAACAACTTCTTCGCCTTTTGCTGTCGGGCGCAAGAATTTTTTCTCTGTCACTACATATTCACGCCCCATAATATTTTCCATGATGGCGGCATACGTCGCCGGTCGGCCAATCCGTTCACTTTCCAATTTTTTGATAAGCGATGCCTGTGTAAACCTTTTTGGCGCGCGTGTCGCCAGTTCCAGCAATTCGCCACCCACCGCAACAAGCACTTCACCGGCTTGCAATGCTGGAACGGGGTTAACTACTTCCCTGTTGTCGGTATCTTCCTCGGTTTGATCTTCATAGATCAATTTGCGCCATCCCAACGATACCAACACTTTTCCGCTTCCTTCAAAGTGAATAGTTTTTCCTGATACTTTATCGGTTGCCTCCATTTTTACCGCTCTATTGGCATACCGCGCACATTCTAATTGCGACGATAATGCACGCAAACGAATCAGCTTATAGATTGCCTTTTCGTCGTCGTCAGCACCGGCACTATCAATTTCCCAATGTGTCGGTGTAATACCAGGATGCCCCGCTTGCGCACCCTCTGGTGTCGGAAATAAGCGAGGTTGTTTTTCTATGGGCAGATCTAAGCTAAGCGCAACCGCTTTAATTTCAGCAAATGATTCAACGGAAATATTCGGGTTATCTGTTCGGTGATAGGTAATGTGTCCGTGGTCAAATAATTTCTGCGCAATACTCATAGTTTTGACCGGATCAAATCCAAACATTACGCTTGCCGCTTGTTGCAAGGTTGAGGTCGTAAAAGGCGCTGGAGGATTGCGCGTACTTTCAGAATCGACGCACGACATCACTTTCAATTCTCGCAGTTGATTGACTGTTGATGCAAACTCTCGGTCTAAAAAGTATGGATTGTCTTCAGATATAAAATCAGGTTTTTTCACCCATTCAACAAACCAATCCTTCCCCGTTTTCGCGTCCGCGAAAATTAACTTCGCGCCGAAATGCTTTGTTGAAGCGAATGACACTATCTGATGCTCACGCTGAACTACGAGCAGCACGGCAACACTTTGTACGCGCCCCGCACTAAGGTTATCTGCTCCTGCGTCGCTAATAGCTGGACTGACCATGTAACCATACAATCTATCTAGTACACGTCGCGCCTCTTGTGAGGCCACTAGCTGCATATCAATTTTTCTCGCAGCTTCAAACGCTTTTTTTATCCCGCTTTCCGTAACTTCATTAAAAGTAATGCGTGTGTATTCTTTCAATTTAAGGCATTTATACAAGTGCCAACTAATACTCTCACCTTCTCTATCTGGATCTGTACCAAGATATATTTTTGAGGCCGAATTGATTAGTTTGGAAATCCTAGCAACTGTCGCTTCACCACGCTCAGTTAAAACATATTGCGGTATGAAATCGGGCGCACTAACTCCCATTTCATTAATAGGTAAATCTCGAATGTGACCAACACTGGCCGCGATGATCCAACCGTCACCTAAAATAGCTTTAAGTTTTTCGACTTTCCCTGGGGACTCAATAATCATTAAATTCATTTGTAACCCTTCGTTAGACCTGAGTTAAAAACTGGTAACGGGAGTGTTGAGGCATTAACGACTTTTTGCACATAACCATTCTTAAATCCTCGCTCAAATGAGCCGGTGTTGTAAGCGGAAATAGCCGCACGCAAAGCATCTTGTGGGTTGGGGTATTTTTTTAATGCTGACTGGTAATTCCAGTACAAAATAGAACCGGCAACGGCTAGGTTCTTGCAAGGATCAAACGCATTGTCAATAGATAAACCATAAGGTATAAGGTTCTTAACGTTTATTTGACCTGCACCAACATCAATGTTGTAACCATTGGCAATAAGCCATTTAGCGGTAACAACCGCCTCTTGTACGTTTGCCGGTTGCCTTACTAGACGCGCACCGCCATTAATCCCAATCGCCAGCGGATTAAAACCAGATTCTGGACGGACGATAGCAGCAAGCGTGCGTGGGGCTACCCACGGCACACATTCTTGAGCAATTTGGTTGAAATCCATCAAATTATTCCTTGCGACTATTTGAAAAGTTACTTTTGAGAACACAAAAACATGTTTTTGTTTGTCTAAATTTGACGTTTTGTTTCTCAATATAGCATGTTTTGACTGCATTAACATATAATTTTTGCTGTTGCGTTTTATTGATTCGTTGGTACTATTGGGTTGACGGTGCGCGTTATACGTTGTGTCGGGATACGAAGTGTCACATGTGACAGTCCTACCGCACCGGCTTCTACCGATCACAATCTTAGTTTCACTAAGACAAGCGAACATAACGCTATGACATTGTGCTGTTTCTCTGCGGGTGATGTGGTTTTGCAGTAAATAGCTTTCTTTTTTCATTATTTAAAATAACTATCATTATTAACCTTTTTATTAATTTAATTAACACGAAAAACAACGAAAAAATATTATTTGTAAAGCGAAATCGCTTGACATGGATAGGGCTATAAACTACAATGTCATTACGGTACTTGATGTTTAGCGTTGTTTGTAAGTGCCTTAGATTTTTAATGATTTACAATCTCTCACTTCTTTAGGAGCTTTACATGAGCTTAGATAATCAATTTACTTTTCACGGAAGATTAACCCATGACCCTGTTGTTGCTATTACACCTAGCAATAAGACCGTCACAACAATTGAAATTGCTGTAGATGCTTCATATAAAGATGCTGGTGGAAAAAAGGTTGAAAAAGTTAATTTCTTTCGTTTGCAAGCCTGGGGGGATATTGGCGAAAACGCGGCAAAATTTTTGACAAAAGGCGCAACAATAAATGTCTGTGGTTCTATTAATAATAATTTTTACGAAAAACAAGGCATGAGAGTTTATGAGCAAGATTTTGTCATTGAAGAAATAAAATATCGTTCTAAGAAAAAAACAGATTAGAACCACTCTTAGCGGCCTCGAAAGAGGTTGCAAAAAACGCGGTCAAACATATAAAAATCAATCAAAAATCAACGTAATCAACGAGGCACTAAATGAAAACTTTAGCTGTTGTAAATCAAAAAGGAGGTCAAGCGAAAACGACTTCCGTTTTTCACATTGGGGAATGGGCGGTAAAAAACAAGAAACGGGTTTTGTACGTCAGCTTAGACCCACAAAAAAGTTTAGATTTGCTCTTGCCTTCAACTGGCGGTGAGCCTGGTCTTCTCTCTTCTGATCTGTTCAAACCAGAATCAAGTAAATTGCAGCCCGAAATCTTAGATGAATATCGTTCAATCATTCGTGCAGACAAAATGCATTATGCAGATTTGGACAAGGCAATTTTGAATCCTGCAAAACACTTACGGGCGTTCGCTAAAGATTTTGATCTTTGTGTTATCGATACACCTGGTTCTCTTGGTGCGCGTGTTAATGCGGCGCTGGTGGCCGCTGATGCTGTTCTATGTCCGGTATCAGTAGGTTTGTTGGAAATGGCGGGATTGGCCGACTTATGGGCATTTATTGATGCTGTACGTAAGCAGAAATTAAATTCTCGCCTTCGCGTTATGGGTATGTTGCCTTCAAAAGTTAATTCGAAGAGTCCAGAGGAAAAAGAAGGATTGGAAATTTTGCGCAAGCAGTTTGGCGCTGCAATATTTCCGCACGTTTTAGCTGAACGTGCAGCAGTAAAGCAATCAATTACGAAGCGGCGACCAGTTTGGGTATCAACACGGGGCGCAGGTCATTTAAAAGCGGCGGCAGAATGGAAGGCCGCATGTCAAGCAATTTTAATGAATTTGGGAGTATTACATAATGGCTAAAGCTAATAACAAATCTGAAAGCGCTTTTGCCGATTTGGGCGGTGTCTTGGGCGCTGGTTTTAGCATGGATATGATGCAGGATGGCGATGAACTTTTAACGGTTGATTGTTCTGATGTCTATGTGCCGGAACAAATCCGCAAAGAATTTAGCCGCGAAGGTGAAAGCACAATGGAAGAAATGACCGCTTCCATCAAGAAACATGGTGTTTTCACACCCGTTTTAATGCGCCCTTCCAGCGTGCCAGGTTTCCGTTATGAATTAGTGGCCGGTGGTCGTCGCTTCAAAGGTACTATAGATTCTGAGAGAAATCAGATTCCCGCATTGATTCGTTCAATGACTGATGATGAAGTCAAAGAATTACAATTCATCGAAAACATTCAACGTTTGAACTTGTCTCAGATAGAAGAAGCTTCGCGCATTCAAAGTGAGTTGGATACGTTGGGAAGCGTTGAGGCCGTGCTAGAGAAATACAACAAGAGCCGTTCTTGGCTTTCAAAACTTTTGTCTTTGTTGACCTTGCCAGAACAAGCAAGCCGCTTGGTGAACGAAGGAATTACTGCGGACGTTGAAGTAATTGGCGCAGTTAAACAAATTGAAAAAATCGATCCAGCCAAGGCAAAGGAAACCGTCGAAAAACTAAAAGCAACTCGCGGCAAGGAAGATGCTAGAGCGATTGCAAAAAAAGCGAAGGAAGAAGTCAAACCGGCTAAAGATACGACTAAAGCGACACCAAAAGATACGACGCAAACATTACCTGGTGTGGCGACGGTAACGAGCTATGAAACTAACGATGACAAACGGCCACCGGCTTTAGTTCCTTCGCAAAGTTTGTATCGAGCGTATCAACTGATTTTTGAGTCAGGAAATAAGCCTAAATCCGTTATTGACAATATGAGTCAAGATGAACGTGATTCGGTTTCAGATTGGCTGGAAGCGTTTTTTCGCGCAGGTATGCAATCGAAAGATGCAAGCCGCGCAGTGATAGAAGGTTTTCGTAAAGGTAGTTTTTCAACGGACGGTGAAGGTGCTTTTGCGTTAGTAGCATTTTTACACGGTGCTGATTCTGAAATAGCACAGTTTAATTTGCTGAATGTATTGGCGGCAGTAAAAGTTTAGTAGCAAATTTTTTAAAATTTACGCCCTATCGGACGTAATTTGTCTTGTTATTGTCAACAATAGCTACTTAAATGGAACAAAGAAACGTATCATTGAAGCTTTTCATGATACGTATCTTTTTTTGTACATAAAAGGGCAATATGGTTCGTACTAAACGACGACTAACACAAACAGAATTCAATGCGGTAAAACCATTTTTGAAGATTAGCGAAGATAGGCAATCCGCAGCAGAAATGTTTTTAGTGCATGGAAAAACATACGAAGCGGCAGCCAAGCCGTTTGACTGGACACGTCAGGCGGTTTTTGACGCAGTAAAACAAGTATGGAAAAAACATCTAGATCTAAAGACAGCCCAAACCATTGAATCCAATGAAGGATTACTATTACCGCCAGGATGGGTAAAAATAACCCTTATTGCTCCATCATGTTTGGTTGCTAAATTTAGAGACGACATAGCAAATTATTCAAAAAATGAGATAAATAGCAGCACTGAATCAAATACAACAACAAAAAAAACAAAATAAAAAAAAGCCCGAAATCGAAAAACGAATCGGGCTAGAAAATCAACGTAAGTCAAAAAGATTACTCCCAATAACTTAACGCGCTGAATTATAGCGCAAGGCGAAACGTATGTCAGAAAATAAAAATGATGCTTTGCCAAAAGATATAATTTCTCCACCTACTTTTCTCGATGTCGATGACACCGACCTAGCAAAAGTCACCACTATTAAAGCTTTGAACAAGCTTTTAGCAGCAAAAGAAACTCGCACAATTGAATCCTACGAGACACAAGCTGTAGCCGATCAACAGCAATTGGATTTATTCGTAGCAGATTTGCTTGACTACAGTTTGAAAGACGACACTTCTACTATGGAAGCGCCGCTATTTTCTTTATCAACAAAGCCAGATCTGGACGCGTGGCGATGGGTAAGCCCTGATGGTAAAAAATGGCTGGAAGTTACACCATCAACAAAAGGTCGTGCCACCATCCACGATAAAGACCTATTGATTTATCTTGCATCTCAATTGGTCGCAGCAATGAATATAGCGACAAAACGAGAAGAGAAGTTGCCAGGCCGACGCATTAGATTCACGCCCCATGATTTTTTCGTCGCTACTGGAAAAGATACCGGTGGCCGATCCTATACAAATATTGAATCAACAATTGACCGGCTAGAAGGCACTCGCATTAAGACCAATATCGAGATTGGAAATATAGACCGACGCAATAGCTTTGGTTTAATTGAATCGGCATCGTATTTACTAGAAAAAGACAAAGATGGCGACCAAAGACTAACTTCAATTGAAATAACGCTGTCAAAATGGCTGTACAGCGCTTTAGAGCGCAAAAACATACTTACTATCTCCCCTCGGTACTTCCAACTACGAAAACCGCTAGCAAAGCGTTTATATGAGCTTGCACGGCGACATGTGGGCGATCAAGCAGAATGGGAAATTGAGGAATCTAATCTTTCGGTAAAAGCAGGTAGCAAAGCAGAATTGCGCGAATTTCGTAGAATGGTGAAAGAAATAATCAGCGATGACAATATTCCAGAATACCGAATTATCGTTGAGAAAAAACTTGGAAAGACTATTTACAAGTTTTATCAGAAAAATCCAACTAAATTAGCGTTGGCGTTTAACAAGAAAAACAAACCGAAAGGTAGAACTTATAAGCCGCGCTACGGTGCTGATGGTGAAATAGCGACAGACATAAAGCAAACTGAATTACCAATTTAAGCACGGGATATCACCCACGTTTTCAGCCAGGTAAAAAACAACTTTTTGACGCAATGCACAAAAAACCAGCAGATATATTCACTTTATGACAATGATTCTTATACTTAAAAGAATTCAAGAAGTAATTTATGGTGGTTTTTTTATAAAATTTCATCATAAACTTTGTACGGGATATCACCCACGTTTGATTCGGGATATCACCCACGCTATTCGGGATATCACCCACAAATTTTCGGGATATCACCCACTGGCGCACGGGATATCACCCACTTTAAATTCGGGATATCACCCACGGTTTTTTAAAAAAGCATTATGTTTTTCAATGAGTTAAAAAAGTTATCCACAATGAAAACGAACTCTCTAACTTATATATCTTATTAACAGAAAATAAAATTTGACTGCGCCCTTTCAGGTCGCACAAGAAGAACTGCATATTAAATATGACTGCGCTTCGCGCACAAGAAAGACTGCGTGAATACAGCTACGGTACGCCGCAAGCGGCTTTGAAACAGCAATGTGCTTCGCTTCGCTACGCATCTGACCATTCGGCGCTGTCTTCGCTACGCTCGCTGCGTCCCGCTAGCGCGGGATCAGACTCAAATCGCATTGCCACGGCACGACAAAAGCCTGAATATTTAGCTTACAGAAAGAAAAGTAGTTTGCTTTTCTTGGTTGAATTAATGGTTTTCTTAATTATTAAATATAGCTTTGTAAAGCGAAATCATTTGACATATAATGAAGCGAACTCTTAAATAATTCATCGGCTAATTCGTTAAATATTATGGATATTTCTACTCTACTAAATGGCAATTTAACGACAGAACAACAATCGCTTAAAACAGCTTTTGAATTAATTGCTTCATTACTCTCAGAACAATCGACAAAGAACAAAGATGATCCTCTTTCGCCCGTTGTAGAACAATTGCGACAATCAGAATTATTGTTGAAGCATCAGTTAGAGTTTGAAAGAAATCGGGCTTTATCGTTTGAAAGCCAAAATAAAGAATTACAACGTAAAGCTGAATTGATTGACAACTACAAAAAAGATCACGAATTCGAAGTAAGTCAAAACTTGAAACTGGTGGACGCAATTGCTAAGGCTCATGAAGAACGGCGATTAGTCGAAGCAAAAAATGAACATTTACGGACGGAATTCGCAACAAAAATTAATTTACTAAATCAATCAATCAAAGATCATCGTGACAATTTTAATGCTTTAGAGCGAGAAAAAAAGAAACAAGATATTGAACTTAAAGCACTGAGAGAAGAACTTTTTACATGTAAATTAGCGTTAGGGAAATATGAAACTGTTGGTACAAGCAGTTAACATTCAACCTTAAAAAACGCTTTACAAAGCTTTACACCTGGGGCATTTTCGCAAGCGAAAACCGGATTCCCTTACATACTCGCCTACCGGCTCGGTCTCTTCGAGACTCGACTAACACCACGTCGATATTACAGGCAACCTTGCCACGCTCAATAAGGGGCTTGCAGCCCCTT
>JAYVHZ010000402.1:0-7891 GCA_043770645.1 Undibacterium sp.
ATAAACTGACTCAAATGTACCGCCTTTGCCATCAGAACCACGTGCGCGGATCTTAAATAGACCCTGTACATCGGAAACCAATCTGGCTGTCTTACCAGCGAAGCTTAACCCGGCCTTACTTGTCGTCGGTTTTTCTATTAATTCAAACACGACCGACACTTGGTCGCCATCAGGATCTGTCGCTCCTGTTGCATCCAAAACGATATTTGCACCCACCGTGGTAAATTGCGTCGGCATATTGGTAGGAATAGCATTGAATTGAGCCACCGCAGAAATACTGGACACCGGTACACGGTTATCTACATTAATCACGATCTGCTGCGTTGCTACGCCACCCCGACCGTCACTGACCTTTAGCGACAAGGTATAGCTACCGAACAAATCCGGTTTCAATGTAAGTTGTGGCTGTAATGGTGATGAAACTGCAGCGGTACTGCTGGCTGGTTTGCTAACAAGCGTCCACTCATAACTCAAGGTATCCCCGTCAGGATCTTTACTCGACGAACCGTCTAGTGAGGCTGTACCACCTAGGGTCAGGCTAAGACTTGAATTAGCTGGTGCTCCTGCTGGTGCTTGCAGACCAGTCGCGATAATCGATACCACCGGCGCATTGTTAGTCTTGACACTCGTATCCGGAGTAGAGGTACTAGGCGTTGATCCGCCACCGCCGCCGCATGCTACAAGCAGAGACAGCAGCGCAGCAGACAAAGAGGTCCGCAAATTGTTATACATGGCACAGCTCCTTATTTAAAGTCTTAAAGTGGTTTATAAAATGTTACGATCGGCGGCATTATACTTGAAGCAATGACACTATATTTCAAAAAAACATTCAAACCCACCAAACTGCTTCCCCTTTCACATAGCATCATTTTTCCTACTCGAATTACCAACTTCCTATAAAGATAGTGCACTGAAAAATCGCAAGTTTTGCCAGCCTATTGGAATAAGCAAAACTGAATGCCCAAGAAGTATTGCTGATGAAAGTTGTATTGTGAATATCAATTCCCTGTGCAATACTGCGTGCCTGTAGCCTGAACTTCCTCCTTGTCTCACCAATATCCTGACGTCGAAAGACAATCGGGCCGAGATAAAACTTAAGAACACTCAACTGAAAGAAAGCTTTTTATGCTGATCAGCAATTTAGAAATTTTGCCAGGACATCGAATTTCCGAGCATTTAGGACTTGCGCAAGGCAGTACCGTGCGCGCCAAACATGCTGGTAAAGATATCTTGGCGGGCCTGAAAAACATCGTCGGTGGAGAGCTCAAAGCTTACACAGAACTCATGCAAGAAGCCCGAGACGAAGCGGTCGAGCGCATGACAAAAGAAGCCGAAAGTATGGGCGCGAATGCGGTGCTTAATGTGCGTTTTGTGACGACATCGATTACCATGGGCGCGGCCGAAATCTTGGCCTACGGCTCCGCTGTCACCGTAGAACGCATAGAGGCTTGACGCGCTATGTTTGAACTCTTCTTCAACATCGGCATTCCGCTGATTCTGCTGCTGGTCGGCTACGTTGTGGGACAACTATTGGAAAAGCGGCATTACGCCTCGATCCGCCAACGTGAGATCGAGCTAAAATCGATCATCGCCTTAACCACACGTATACCGCCGCAGGGTATGCGCTTTGAAAAAATCGAACTTGTCAGCGGTGCCGTCGTGGTTTCCTCTGACTACTTCAAAACCTTTGTGGCTGGCTTTCGCAATTTTTTTGGCGGGCGGTTTCGTGGATATGAAACGCTTTTAGATCGCGCCAGACGTGAAGCTCTACTGCGATTAAAGGCGCAAGCCAAAGCCCAAGGTAGCGCGTTAGTGATCGGTGTGCGTTACGAAACATCGAAAATCTCAGGCTCATCGACGCCGTCGATGGAAGTTATCGCTTATGGCACTGCACTCTCCTAATGTCCACGCCGCATCTTGAAAATCGCTTGCCGGATGAAGGCATCAACACCAGCAATGAACATCCATTACGCGAGTTTGCATGGTTGTTGATTGCTGGCCTCCTGAGCTTTGGGCTATTGCTTGCGGCACTGTCTTGGACTGCCAGTTGGCTCGCACCTAAGATCCCTTTTCGCTACGAACAAGCTCTGGCGCAACAGCTAAAGTTAGGTGAGAAAAAAGCTGGATACGAAGCACAGCAGCGATATCTAGATGACTTGTCCCAACGGGTCGCGGCAAAGATGAATTTACCAGCAAACATGCAAATTCATGTGCGCTTTGACCCATCAAACCAGATCAACGCCTATGCCACAATCGGAGGGCACGTGGTGGTCTTTGCCGGACTCACGCAACAACTGTCATCCGAACAGGCCTTGGCGTGTTTGCTCGCCCATGAAATCGCGCACGTCAAACATCGACATGTTGCCGCATCATCTGGACGCGGTGTGGCGCTAGCCTTAGCTTTGAGCGTCCTTTCCGCCGAAGCTGGCGGCAGTGCAGCCCAGTCGGTATTTGGTGTGACATCGCAAGCAGCGATGATGAGCTACTCGCGTGATCACGAGCTAGAAGCAGATGCGGAGGCTATAGCCGCAGTGGTAGCAATGTATGGTCACGGCGCTGGTTATGTGGAGTTATTTAAGACACTGCAAAAAGCCGAGGAGAAACTTCCTGAAATGCTGCGCAGTGCAGGCATCATGCGCTCACATCCGCTAACCGAAGAGCGTTTGCAAGCAGCGCGTGAATTGGCAGTGCTACGAGGCTGGTTGCTTGAGGGTGCATCAACAGCTTTACCAGAACACTTCATCAAAAAACCAAATTCCCAAGTGCAATAGGCCAAGTTGAATCACGCAATTAAACAAAGGCATCCATCTCAAGCATTTGAGGTAGGGATCTTGCGTTGTTATTCACTTTGACTGTAACTAGCCAATGAGCGACCCCGTGGCTTAGTTCAAATCAAAAAGCTGCTCACCGTGACAAAAAAACTCACCACACCAGAGAACAGTATCCCATAAATGAGAAAGACAGGAGTTTTTTGCGATACCGCATAGGCAACGTACACTTCTTTCAGAGGAGAGCGCCTAACAATCCCAAACAAAGCAAGTCCTATTAGAATCGCGACACACCCTCCGCCGATTCCGAGTCCCGCAGCGCGCCAGTCATCGCTCCCAATTGTTTCGGACATCCAAAGTGCCAACGTCCCTACGAAACCCAATGCTAACAAAAAGTTGGCAAACCATATTGCATATCGATATTCGAGCACGAGAGTTTTTACACTTTTCCCGTTGCAGACTTCGGGGAGCCAACGTGCCAACAAGATGGAGAGCCACATAGCGATTAGGCCTCCTATCAAGCCGCTGAGAATTGGTCTAAGTTCACCAAATTCCATTATCAATCCTCCAGTTCGAAACGTTCATACCACTATTTGTTGTTGAGCTTTTGCTTTGTCTTAATCGAAACGGCCTCAACACCGGCACCGTCACCATTTGACATCACCCCAAACTACCGCTGCGACCGCACCGTCTTAGACTTATTCGCCAACAAGGACTTTTGCGTCAAGTAATCCCACAGCTTAGCAACCAGCGGCTTGCCAGGTTTTGCCTCCGAGGGTCGTTCGCGATACAGACGAATTTCCATCTTGACTTCCCAAGTATCACTGCCACCATCGGCGCGGGCGAGTTGCTTTTGTTTGAGTTCGCGCACCACTGCCGATTCGGGTAAAAAGGCGACGCCGCGGCCTTCTAGTGCCATCATTTTTAAGCCTTCAGCCATATCGGTTTCGTAGCATTTATCCAGATGCAAAGCGCACTTGGGTTGGGTCAAAATCAGGTCGACCATGCGGTCGAGATAGGCATTATTGGCATAGGCTAAAAATGGTAATGGTTGCTCTATGCTGCCGGGCAAAAGGAAATCAGGCTGTCCTGATTTATCGCAGCGTGAATATGCGCGCAGGGTTTCACTCCCCATGCTGATCATGTCGTACTGCGCTGGGTCTAACAATAAAGGTTGTTGTGGGTGGTGATAACACAGCATGACATCGCAACCACCTTCGACTAAGCTCATCACAGCGTCATGCACATTGAGCGCCAGTAAACGGCTATTGATATCGCCAAAATTGGTCTGTAATTCGGACAGCCATTTAGGTACAAAAGTCAGTGACAAAGTATGCGGTACGGCAAAGTCAATCGTGGTTTGAATCGAGGTGCGTTTGCCACGTAGGAGTGCGCGGGCATTGTTGATTTGCCCTAACATCGCAATCGCTTGCTCGAAAAAAATCTCACCCGCATTGGTCAATCGGGTTGGGTACGAGGTACGATCAATCAGATCCGCGCCTAGCCACGCTTCCAGCGATTGGATGCGGCGCGAAAAAGCTGGTTGTGTCACGTGGCGTAATTCTGCGGAGCGACTAAAACTATTGGTTTCCGCCAACGAGACGAAATCTTCTAGCCATTTGGTTTCCATAATGCGGTTCTAAAAAAATGTTTATCAATGGTCCTATCATATTTCCTGACTAGCTGCTTTTTATATCAGGACTGTTCTCTTCTACAAATTCAAGTTCATACTCCCTTCTCCCGCAAGCGGGAGAAGGGTTGGGGATGAGGGAGATTCAGGTTTCGATATCGGCATTCGTATCATTAGAGTCTCATATCATTTCAAAAACATTGCAGCTTCTGAACCACCCTCACCCTAGCCCTCTCCCGCTTGCGGGAGAGGGGACATTAACGGCTATGAGCAGCTAAGGATTTAAGTCGATTTGCATAACTTCATTTTGTACTTCAAGCATCATCATCAGACAAACTGCCATCAACATGATGCTGCTGTCGCTCCCACATCTGCGTATACGCTCCTGCCATCGCCATTAATTCAGGATGAGTGCCGCGTTCTATGATGCGACCTTTATCCATCACTAAAATCTGCTGCGCATCGACGATTGTCGATAGCCTGTGCGCGATGACTAAGCTGGTGCGGCTCTTGGCGATTTGTTTGAGCTGGGCTTGTATCATTTGTTCGGACTTAGAATCGAGTGCCGAGGTGGCTTCATCGAATATCATCACGACCGGATTTTTTAATAGAGTGCGGGCGATGGCGACTCTTTGTTTTTCTCCGCCTGAGAGTTTCAATCCGCGTTCACCGACCATGGTGTCATAGCCATCTGGCAGACTTTCAATAAACTCGTGAATGTAGGCTGCTTTCGCCACTGCCACAACGTCATCGTGGGTCGCACCAGGCTGACCGTAGGCGATGTTGTAACCTATGGTGTCATTGAACAGCACGGTATCTTGCGGCACGATGCCGATTGCTTGGCGCAAGGAATGCTGAGTGATGTCCATAATATTCTGACCGTCAATTTGTATGCTGCCAGATTGAATGTCATAAAAGCGAAATAGCAGACGCGACAAAGTCGATTTACCCGAACCGCTGTGTCCGACCACAGCGGTCGTAGTGCCAGCCGCAATTTTAAAATCCACGTCGAACAAAATTTGACGCTTTTCTTCGTAGCTGAAATTCACTTGTTGGAAGACGACATCAGGTGAACCTTGCCCATGCAATTGCAGCGTTGGTGCGTTTTCTTTATCGGCAATCTCTTTATTCTGATCGAGTAAGTTAAACAGCTTTTCCATATCGGCGAGGCTTTGTTTAATTTCGCGATACAGCACGCCTAAGAAATTGAGTGGAATGTAGAGTTGTATCATGAAGGCATTGACCAACACCAAATCGCCGAGGGTCATCGTCTTGTCAATCACGCCCTGCGCGGCGCGCCACAAAATCAAGGTGACTGCGGTCGCGATAATGAAGGACTGACCGGCATTGAGCATCGATAAGGTGGTCTGCGATTTAACTGCCGCTTTTTCATAGCTTTGCAAACCCTGATCGTAACGCTGCGCTTCGTAATCTTCATTGCCAAAATATTTGACCGTCTCATAATTGATGAGCGAATCAATCGCCTTGGTACTGGCTTTGGAATCCAGATCGTTCATGGTGCGACGAAAATGGGTGCGCCACTCGGTCACAGCAATCGTAAAAATAATATAAGTGACTAAGGCAACGATGGTGATAATCGCAAACCACTTATCGTATTGTAAAAAAAGATAAGTCAGCACAAAGCCAATTTCTAACAGCGTCGGCAGTATGCTAAACAAGGCGAACGACACCAATGAGGAAACCGCACGCGTTCCACGCTCAATATCACGCGTCATGCCGCCGGTTTGACGATTTAAGTGAAAGCGTAGCGATAAAGCATGCAGATGCCGAAAGACTTTGAGGGCGATCGTACGAACTGCCCTCTGCGTGACTTTGGCAAAAACAAATTCGCGCAACTCGGTGAATAAGGTGGTCGATAAACGCAATAAGCCGTAGGCTAACAAGACACTAACTGGCAACACCATCAAAGACGTCGGACTCAAAGGATTGGCTGTTAATCGATCTACCAATTCTTTCAAGACCAGCGGCACACTCACGTTGGCGAGCTTGGCGCCAACCAAAAAACTAAGGGCTAACAGCACGCGCCACTTATACGCCCATAAATACGGT
The DNA here is from genome assembly GCA_043770645.1 of Undibacterium sp. Classification (GTDB taxonomy): domain Bacteria; phylum Pseudomonadota; class Gammaproteobacteria; order Burkholderiales; family Burkholderiaceae_D; genus Undibacterium. The sequence goes on from JAYVHZ010000402.1 coordinate 6,469, forward strand.
AGTAAAGTTTTAACGGTTGACCAATCGCCGCGAACGGCAGTAGGAGTGTTTGGTGCAGCAGGAGTAGCAGGTCGAGAATCGCGGCGCATGAATTACCATCAGAAAAAGAATTTGCTATATCATTGATTCTCATTGCCTTGCAGCACCATCATTACATGACGGCGTCGCGACAAAAGGTCTCAACAATAAAAAAGTATCCTGCGATTGTATCGCGTTCAATCGCCCTCAGAGAGAAAGCCATGTCAGATAACACAAAAACCTCACTCCCGACGACCATGCCAACGCTGCGCGTGATGCCGATGCCATCCGATGCCAACATCCACGGTGATGTATTTGGCGGCTGGATCATGGCGCAAGTCGACGTCGCCGGTGCAGTCCCCGCCGCCCGCCGCGCCAATGGTCGAGTAGCGACAATTGCGGTAAATTCTTTTTTGTTCAAACAACCGGTGTTCGTCGGCGATCTTTTGTCGTTCTACGCTGAGATTGTCAAAGTCGGCAACACCTCAATTACCGTGTATGTTGAAGTCTATGCAGAACGCAATCGCTTACAAGCAGATACGGTCAAAGTCACCGAAGCAACATTGACCTATGTCGCCACCGATGAACATCGCAAACCGAGAACGATTCCACCGATGGAATCAATTTGATGCTCGATTAATGCATTACTGGAACCAGCAGAGATGCCAGAATAGTGACCCCAAATGCGAGTGAAGTAAGGCCGATCAAGCCCAGAAAAGCATTCGCGTAAGGAACGACTTTTTCGGTAAATGCTCTATGCCAACGCCAAGGTATCAAGAACATCAAGCTAGTCGTGACGATCAAGACATAGCCAAAACCTAAGTAAACCGCAGCGAACAGCATATTATGGCTGTAAAAAACTAGCGCGAATCCGATCGCAATTCGAAAAAACAATTCCACGTAATGGGTTGCGGCGCTCGTTGCAAAACCTAACAAAAAGCGCGCTGCGATGGCCGGTTTCCCTAAAGCGACGACTCCCAAGCAGATAAAGTACAGGCCAGTCAAAAAAATTAGCGTTGCAGCCACCAAATTGAGCATGTTCATGTCTGAACCCCCGCGAAATTTTAATCACTCAGTAAACACAAAATAATGATCGAAATCTCACAGATACAAAAAAGCAAGGATTGCCACCAAAGTCGGCAACAGCGCGCCGACAAACAATCCTCCTGCACCGATGGATTCGTCAGAGAATCCGCGTTTGAGTAAAGCCACGCCGGCTGGATTTGGTGCGTTGGCAATCACGGTCAAACCACCGCCCGCGACAGCACCAGCGACCAAGCTATATTTTGCTTCTTCTGAAATGCCAACAATCAAAGAACCAAGGTAAGTCAAGGCCGCATTATCTGTCACCGCGGTTAACGCAGTCGCGCCAAAGAATAAAGCTTGCGGCGACATGTTTGTCACC